>JBILVQ010000175.1:0-6532 GCA_044370375.1 Bacteroidia bacterium | reverse complement strand
AAATTTAAAATATCACGTTTTGACGAAGTTTGGAAAATGGTTAGGCGGAGGCCTTGGCTGGGCAATGGGCGGTCCCATTGGTGCTTTGATTGGATTTGCATTGGGTGCAGTATTGGATGATTCAGGAGCGGTTGCCAAACAAACCAATACGCGCTATCATTCGCAAAGAGGAGACTTTAGTGCCAGTTTATTGGTTCTGGTGGCTGCTGTTCTGAAAGCAGATGGCACCGTTTTGAAATCTGAATTAGATTTTATCAAAAAATTTTATGTAAAACACTTCGGGGTTGACAATACCCGCGAGCAAATGCTCTTGTTAAAAGAATTGCTCAACAAAGAAATTCCTCTCGATCAGGTTTGTGCCCAGATTCGTGCCAACATGCAATATGCAGGTCGTCTTGAACTAATACATTTTCTGTTCGGGTTATCGCAATCAGACGGACAGGTTCACCCGGGCGAGGTAACGGTGATAACGCAAATTGCTGCTTATTTAAAGATTCAGGAAGCAGATTTCATGTCTATCAAAGCAATGTTTTTGAAAGAAAGTGATTCTGATTATAAAATTCTTGAAATAACGAAAGAGGCCACGGAAGAAGACATTAGAAAAGCTTACCGAAAGATGGCCATGAAATATCATCCGGACAAGGTGGTGAATCTGGGGCCGGAAATACAAAAAGATGCAAAGGAAAAATTTTTGAAAGTGCAGCAAGCCTACGAGAATATTAAAAAAGCAAAAGGTTTGAAATAAGGTTAATTTCCTAACGAGGCTATTCGTTGAATAGATCTAAAAATGGGTATCCGCAAGCCCTCGCCTTCTTTCCCAATAAACTATTAGAAAGATGAACCACAACCAAAAGGCCGTTGAAATATTCAACAAGTTGGCAGAGGCTTATGCACAGAAATATCAAAATGTTGAATTATACAGCAGGTCATTGGATTTCTTTTGTACTTGTTTGGAAAAAGGAAAAGAAAGAATTCTTGATCTGGCCTGTGGACCCGGTAATTTAAGCCGGTATTTGTTGAACAAACGTCCGGACCTGCAACTAACCGGAACCGATTTGGCCGAAAACATGATATCCATTGCAAGAAAGAACAATCCTGAAGCAGACTTCAAAGTAATGGATGGTAGGCAACTTCATCAACTCAACGGCTCCTTTGATGGGATTGTTTGCAGCTTTTTACTGCCCTATTTGTCCATCAATGAAACAGAAGCTCTCTTATCGTCCATCAAGGAGAAATTAAGTCCGCAAGGTATTCTTTACCTAAGCGCCATTGAGGGAGACTACGCTTCATCTCGCTATAAGAAAGGCAGCACAGGCTATGAAATTTTCATGCATTATTACGATGAAAAAACACTCTTAGAAAAGCTAAAAGTTTCAGGATTCGAAATCCTAAAGACCGAGCACATCCTCTATCCGATGGCCGATGGCAGCAAGGAGGAAGATATTATTTTGGTAGCGAGGAAAATTTAAGAGAAGAATTTATCCGGGTGTTTCAAAAAAATTATTCAACAAAAAACATTCTAAAGTTGATTGCTACATCTTCAACAACTCTTCACCTAATTCGATGTTATTGCGGTTTAATTTTAGCAAACCTCTTTGTTCCATTTTTTTGAGCAAACGAGAAATAACCTCACGGGTTGAATTCAGGTCGTTGGCAATCTGCTGATGCGAAATTTGAATAATCCTCAAATCGCCCTGACGGGATTGTCTTTTCAAATAAAACTCAAGGCGCTCATCCATGTTCCGGAAGGCTACCTGATCAAGTACCTGCAACAACTCCTCAAAGCGATTGCGATAGGTACCAACAACAAAATCGTACCAAGACTTATATTCACGCGCCCACTTTTCCATTTGTGGTAATGGAACCGATAGCAAAAGTGATTCTTCGGTAGCAACAGCGGTAATTGAACTTTTTTCAATGCCTGCCATGCAAATCATGGAAATAGCACAGGCTTGTCCTGGATTGAGGTAATACATAAAAAACTCTGCCCCTTCATCGTTCTCGCGGTATATTTTAATATTCCCTTTCAGCACAAGCATCATGTTATTAATTAACTCACCTTTGCGAATTAATAAATCACCTGTATTTACTTTTTTTAGAGAAGCAAATTCCATTAAATCGCGCAACAGCTCAACCTCAAAAAAGGGAAACAATTTTTTCAGTGTGCTTGAAATCTCTATATCAGTGTTGGAAAGAGTCATTGTATTTTTTTTGCAAGGATAAAGATAGCTCTAATTTTGGAGACAGAAAGTTAAAAAGGATAACCGATACCAAGGTTAAATTTAGGGTTTCTTCTTCCGGGAGTGAACAAAACAAATCGCTCGGCCTGGGTATAGCCCGGATCATAAACAGGCACACCCAAATCAAGACGAATGATAAAGAAAGAAAAATCAACCCTTAGGCCGAAACCGGTTCCAACGGCAAACTCTTTGTAAAATCTGTCGAAAGAGAACTGCCCCCCTTGACGAAGCGTAACCGAGTCGGGTTTGATCAACCAAATATTGCCCACATCTACAAATGCTGCTGCATTCAACATTTTGTAAACTTTAAAGCGATACTCAAAATTACCTTCTATTTTTATATCGCCAATTTGCTCATAAGTAGCTTCGTTGCCTTTGGGAAAAGAGCCGGGACCGAGCGTTCTTGCAGTCCATGCACGAATATCATTGGCACCTCCTCCAAAAAAACTTTTCACAAAGGGCAAGGCCTGGGAGTTGCCGTAAGGACGGCCCATTCCAAGGTTTAGTCGTCCGGCAAAAGAGCGCAAAGGATCCAGTGTGTAATACAAACGATAGTCAACCTCCCCCAAAACAAATTGCGAATAGCGAATTCCAAACCAACGATAACTTTTTGAACTATCCCTGGTAATGTCGTTTACGTTATTGAAATACTGATCAGCATCACTCCACTTATTGATTGCATTGATGATGTTACCGGAAGTTTGTAAACTAAAACGAAAAAAATTGCGAAACCTGTTTTTTGTTTCCTGGGTGGCTTTCAAAAAGGTGTATTTAAAAAACGAAGGAATCATCAAAGGTTTATAACTCTGCCGTATCAGCACATCGTTGATGGCATTAATTCTTTCTACGAAAGCAGGGTCAAGGGATACATCAATAAAGTTAACATCCAGCGGCTGAAAAATATGGGTAATGGTTTTTCCCTGTCGCCAAGAATAATTGGTGGATAAATTGAAAATACTTCTTTCATAGTCGGGACGTAGCTGATAATTAAAAGCCGCGGTAACGGTAATACGTGGCGCTGCTTCCTTCGAAAAGTTCCGACCAAACAAACCCGTCAATGCACCCGGAAAAAACAAATTAAATTCGGGTCCAATTTCAACGGTATTAAAACTGCGTAGCGGATTCAGGTTCGATACACTCGAATTACTTTCCTCTTCCACATCTACGGCCAATTGCTGAACCTCTAAAGCGCCCCTTAGTTTTACTTCAAACACTTCAGCACCCCTGAATACATTTCGGTTTTGATAGGCTATATTGCCTGAAACACCAAGATTACCCGAACTATGGGTGCCTTCCACAGCGGCAGAATAAGATTGCTTTCGGGCTGGCGTTAAACGGATAAAAGCATCTAACTTATTTTTAGTGGTATCACTCAAGTTGGGGAAAAACTCAAGGTTTACCGACTTAAAAGACCTTAAACCGGTTAAACGCTTATACGTATCCTCTATAATCCGAAAATCATAAGCACTATCGCGTTCAAGGAAGATGGATTTGATCAGTACCGAGGATTTGAATTTTGCATCATCATCATACACAATCTTCCAGCCTTTGGCCGTGGTAAGGGTATCGGGATAATAGCGATCCGTTTTAAAAACACTGTAATTAGGGTAAATAAAAATATCATCAATATAATACTTTTTGTGCCTTTTAATACCCAAACTATCCGATATTTTTTGAGGATGAAAAACGGCATCCAGACAAACAATGGTCAGGTTCAGGGTTCGGTTCTTGTTAGCGCTATCTGCTTCAAAGTAAATATGCTCCTTTAAAAAAAAATAATAGCCATTGTTTTTCATTACGGTGGCAATTCTTTGTTGTTCGGAGAGAACTTTGGCTTCATCATACACCTCACCGGTATGGATAAGACAATTGGAGGCATCGTTTTCCAAAATATTCCTGATGATGGTATCGGCCACAGAATAATTGATTTTACCAAAATAATAGGGATTATTCAATTTTATGCGGTAATCTACTTTGGCCAATTTATTTTTATAGCGAATGGTATCCACCACGGTAGCATGAAAATACCCCTTCTTGGCAAGGAATAATTTCAATTGTGAAGAGGAGCGGTGGGTTAGCACCGTATCGAGCAAAACGGGTTCTTCACCTACGGTTTTGGAAAGCCAGGTCTTCCATTTTCTTTTCTTACCAAACTGTGCAGCATTGTACATGCGAAGGTGGAATCGAAATATTCCTAAAATCCTGCGGTTGGGTTTTTGTTTCACAATGGCCAACAATTCTTCCTTGTCCATGCGGGGTCCGCTAAAATGAATGGTAGATTGATCCAGGAGATATTCGTTGGCCGGAACATATTTGGTAGGAGAACAGCCTTGCAGAATAAATCCAAGGATTACTGCCCGGAAAAGAATTTTCCAAATGATCAATTTATCCGTTTTAACCTTCTGCACCGTCCAAAAATACATAAAAGCAATAAGTAATTTGTAAACGTTCCGGAACCTTTTCAAGGTTGAATCTTTGAAAAATAAGGTAGCAGCGGAAATGATGTGTAATTTAGGCGGCCCAAACTACATGCTCAGTAACGCTCAAATAAAACTCATCCGCTCCTTGCATCAGAAGAAATTCCGTTCGGAGTTGGCTTTGAGCATGGCCGAAGGAAGCAAGCTGGTCATTGACCTAATGCAAAACAAACTGCCGGTAAAAGCATTGATTTGTACTTTAGAATGGCAACAAGAAAACCGCACCCTGATTCCACCGGGTATGACGGTATGGCCGGCAACCATGGCCCAAATGGAAAAGGTGAGTGCTTTAAAAACACCTTCACCGGTTATGCTGCTATTAGAGATAAAGGAGGAAGAGAAAGGATCTGCGCCACTACCCCAGGAGAAAGATTTGTTTGTTTTTTTGGATGATATCCGCGACCCCGGCAATTTGGGTACCCTGATCAGAACATGTGATTGGTTTGGCATCAGGCACCTAATTGTTTCGGAAACCACGGTAGATTATGCCTCACCGAAAGTCATTCAGGCCACCATGGGTTCCTTTGGAAGGGTTAAGATTCATGTTGAAAATGCCGAGAAATATTTGAAGCGTTGCGTTGCAGCAGGCATTGGGGTTGCAGGAGCGTTTATGGAAGGAGCGCCTGTTCAGCACCTTGGCGGTAAAAAGCCGGGATTGCTCATTATCGGCAATGAAGGGCAAGGAATTTCTCAACAACTTTTGCCACTTATCAACAAAAAAATTTGCATTGAGCCTGGACCCAAAGCTGCCGGTTTAGCCCCGGCAGAATCGCTGAATGCCTCTGTGGCAGCGGCTATCCTTATTTTTGCCATCAAGAATTGTTAAAGAAATACCGGCCTTCGGCCATGGAAATGGCATAAGCGCTTACAATGATGGCTTATCCGCTGTTATTCAACGGTTTCTGATTAGCTTCAACCCAAATTCGTGAATTTGCTAAAAACGAAACCCCTAACAAAAAAAATCGTATTGCTGGGCAAAAGACCTTAAAAACAGGCTTCTACAACAAAAAACCCAAACAACAACGCAAAAAAAATTAAAAACAAACAGCAAAAAAAATTAAAAAAACCTGTGCTTTGAAATGGAACAAAAATTTCTATTTTCGCGCGCTGAAATCAGCAATTGAATTCAACACTAAATTAAAGGAATATGTATTGGACACTAGAATTGGCATCAAGCCTTGAAGACGCCCCTTGGCCTGCCACAAAAGAAGAATTAATTGATTACGCGATTCGTTCAGGTGCCCAGATGGAAGTTATTGAAAACCTTCAGGAAATTGAAGATGAAGGGGAGGTTTATGAATCCATTGAGGACTTATGGCCTGATTATCCTTCAAAAGAGGATTTCTTCTTTAACGAGGACGAATACTAAAAGTAAAAACACCCGTGAATTCGGGTGTTTTTTTTTCTCTTATGCTGCTGCAGCGTCCCTACTATTTTGAATCTTCTTCCACCGGCAACTGGAAGCGCAGCCTCTTCGTGGGTCTTTTTGTATTTCTTTTTTTATGGTTGTTCCGCCCCTTCGGACTGCAAAGTTTCCCGGGCAATTTGTTGCTTATTTCGCTTGGTTACGGAGCTGTAACTTTTGGCAGCATGGCCTTTTTCTTTTTCCTTGTTTTTCCGCTGTTTCCCAATTATTACAACGAAGAAAAATGGAACCTTGGTAAAGAAATCCTCAGTACGCTGTGGGTTTTGGCAATGATTGGGCTTGGCAATGCGCTTTTTTCAAGTATGGTAGGTATTGCGCATTTCAATATCAAAACTATTTTTTGGTTCGAAGTTTATACGGTTTTGGTGGGTATTTTCCCAACCATGGCT
>JBILVQ010000174.1:0-6602 GCA_044370375.1 Bacteroidia bacterium | reverse complement strand
TATATTTTTAAAGGAAAAGATTTTGGTGGTGTAAATCATTTATATTGTGTTGACGCCAATACAAGTACTATACTTTCTCAGCCATTATTCTCACTTAATGCTGGCGAATTACATTATGACAATCTGTCTAATACGCTTTTTGGACTTTACATAAGTGGCGGACAAATGTTCGTTGCTTCCATAGACATTACAACCGCTTCAACCACTATTATCTCGACATTACCGGTTGTTGGCATATCGGATGGAGTCACTTTCTTTGACGAAGCCAATCATGCTTTCGTTTTACAAAGTTCAGGTAACTTTTATTCTACTAATGTAACTAACGGCATCATAACTACAACTCCGGCTCCAACCGCTTTCTTTGAACAACAATTTGACAATAGCACTGGAACGCTATATGGATTGGTTATGAATTCTACTACACAACTTGCCCAGATAGATGTTAGCACCGGAACGTATACAATTGTTTGCTCTATACCGACTCTTGGGTATACTTCAACTTGGAGTAGTTTTAATGAGATTAATCATGTTTATGTTTTTGGCAGTAATAATCATTTATATTCAGTAGATGTTGACTCAGATAGTGTGATTTCAAGTCCTGCATTTCCTGTTGGACTCTCTGGTCCTGAAAATGTCATAGAATTACATTTCGATAATTCAAATGGAATTTTATATGCTTTACACTGGGGGACAATTACTACGGAAATAAAATCGAATAATGGCCTAGACAACAATAATTTTAATATATTTCCTAATCCGGTTAACGACCGGTTAACGCTAGACATTAGTAATACTGAAGGCATCGCATCTCTCAGTATTTATTCCTCTTTTGGTAAACTTCTCTATGCTAAAAACATTTCAAACAATAAGGTAATTGTTGACTGCAAAGAATTTGCATCGGGATTATATATTTTAAAATTACTTGACAAAAATGGAAGCTCTAAAATTGTAAAATTCATTGTAGAAAAATAAGCCCTAACCTTAACATTTAGCCACGCAGTCGAAAAAGACCATCCAGAACCTTGTAGAGAAAACTAACCGCTAAGCTTTGGGATGAGATGGGCTTTTTTGTTCTTTTCAGTGTTGACTGAAACGGTAAATGGCTAATTTTTCTGACAAGTTGCAAATAAATTTTTACCTTTGAAAGACCTTAAAAATATTAGAAAAAATGCGATTAGACAAGTTAAAAAGTGGAAGAGGAATTGCAATTCCAATTATTATGAATAAGCAAGCTTTTCATTTTTTTTGGATTACAGTCCTTCTGTTGACGGTTTTTATTAGCTGTAAGAAAGATAAAGAAGATGAACTTGCTACTGTTCCCACGCTGACAACTTTGCCTGTTTCCTGCATCAGAAACACTTCAGCTTACTCTGGGGGGAATATCACCAATGATGGAGGTTCACCTGTTCTTGAAAGGGGCATTGTGTGGAGTACCCAGTCGGGTCCTACCATCACTGATGACTACCTAAGCAATGGCGGAGGGAATGGAAACTTTGGCATCACCTTTACCGGATTAACCGCAAATACCACTTACTATGTGCGCGCTTATGCCACCAACGCCAAAGGGACAGCCTACGGAGATGAATTGGCTTTTAAAAGTTCTACCAATCCTTTGAGTCCACACTTAAACCCTGGTTTAAGTTACGGTACCATGACCGATCAGGAGGGAAACGAGTATCCAACCATTGTTATTGGAACCCAGGTATGGATGGCCGAGAACCTTGCTACAAGTAGCTACGCAAATGGTGACCCCATTCCCAATGTTATTGATTACACACCTTGGAGGAATTTAAGCACAGGAGCATGGGCTTACTATCAAAACAAGAGTGAATACGGAAAACTGTTTGGTAAATTATACAATTGGTATGCCGTTGGTGACCCACGCAAAATTTGTCCATTGGGATGGCACGTGCCTACAGATGCAGAATGGTTAACCTTAAAGACCTATTTAGGCGGTAGGACTTCCGGAAGAGAAATGAAAACTATCGGCACGGATTATTGGAAAGACCCTAATTTTGATGCCACTAATGAAAGCGGTTTTTCAGCTCTTCCGGGCGGCATGAGATACTTTAGTGGAAGTTTTAGCGGGTTTGGTGAATCTGGGTTTTGGTGGAGTTCTACTGACAGTGCAGACGTTGCTTGGTCCCGAAGTCTTAGAAATGGAGACAACGAAGCTTTCAGGAATGATTACAATAAGAATTACGGTTTCTGTGTAAGATGCCTACAAGATTAATTTTTACCATACGAAAAAGATCGCAACATTATTGAAAATAACATGAAAGTTTGGTCAAGCAGTTCATTAGGGTTAATGCTGAAAAAGTTGAAAAAAATAAAACCTATTGTACTCTTCCTTCTAATTGTATTTTTAACATCCTTCAAGCCTCATAAAGCAAAGGATTCGAAAAATTCTTCGGTTGTGTTTGTAAAACTAAATTCCTATACCAATGGAAATAGGGGTTTCGGAGGGTCTTTAAAAATCAGAAACATCCAAACGGATAAAGTCTATAAAAGTCCTGACCCAAATGGTTATAACTACACTGGGTTTGTATTCATCAAAAATGTGCCCAATGGCGAGTATATTTTTGAAGAAGTAACCATCAATACAGGCTTTAGAACGATAATTCTGCAAGACCCCAAATTATTCCAAAAGATAAAAATTGACGAGCCCATGATGTATTTCCTCGGACACTACCATATAAACAAGCTATCAACTACTACCGTAAAACGTTATGAAGTATTAAGGCAAAAGAAGGATTCTGATGAAAAAGTTTTTGAGGAAGGGAAAGGCAAATTAAAAAAATGGGACTATCTAAAAATAAATAATGACCAAGGTTTGTTCCTCAACGACTCTATCGTTCTTAATTTCGAGAATAAGTGGCATTAACGCTCAACCATATCCGCAAAATTGACGCTTAAAAACAAAGGTAATTAGCGACAATCCATTTCAAATAAATCAAAACCTTTTGCGCAAGGGCGATTTGGTTTTGTGCTTTGCCTGCTTCTTTAAGTGGTAAGCTAATTTTGGGTCCAAAATTTAATGGTTAAAAGCCCCAACGCAACCAATCCGAAGAAAAATTAAACGAAAATTTAAATTCGAAACCCTCAGACGAAGCCAAAAATTTACTTTGTCCACCTTGTTAACAAGTAAAATACCGGCAAAAAAAACATGCCTTCCTCTTGTAATACTGTAATCAAATTTGCTCCCTTAACCCTTGAATCGAATACCAATTATTCAATTCCTCTTCATAATAAAAAGTGTTTTGCAAAACAAAGCCAAGGCCGGATAATATTCTGTTAGAAGCGATATTGTCCACATGAGCAGCGGCAAATATTTCTTTTAACTTCATCGTCTCAAAACCATATTGAAGTGAAGCCCTTGCCGCTTCGCTAGCATAGCCCCTCCCCCAATAATTGCTGTTCAAGCGGTAACCCAAATCGTAATAGTGCTGATGATTATTGAGTGTTTCTTTCACCAATTTTAATCCCGCCCAGCCTATGAATTTATTACTTTCCTTTTCTACCACTGCCCATCTACCAATGCCATTTTCTACATATTGGTTTCTAACAAATTCTATTACCTCGGCCATTTGCTCCTTCCTTTTCACCGGCTTGTTCCCAAGGTATTGATGAACGGCCGGCTCCTTGTCCATTTCAAAAAAATCATCCACATCTTCCGGAATTATTTCGCGAAGCAACAAGCGTTCAGTGACCACAAAAATTTGATGTCCTTGGTTTACATTCATGGCCTTTAGCTATTAAAAATACTTATTCGTTAACTCTTCTTCGGAACGTGTTTTCCGAGAAAGTTGGAAACAGAATTATTCCATGCGTTTAAATAGGTAGCACGCTTGGTGTTCAAATCCTGGTTAATTGCATTAAAATTGGCAGAGGCTTTGTTGATGGCATTTATGCCTGCGTTGTACTCGTCAACATCAGCCTTGGTGCGCGATTTTTCTGATTTAGCATCAAAGGCTGCTTTAATTTTATCGAAATTTTCTTGGGCCAACTGAAACTCTAAAATCTCCGGAACTTTTTTGGTGGCTTCCATTTCGAAAAACTTTAGCATGTCCTTGGCCGACTTGATCAAAATCATATCGCCCTTAAAGGCCTTGGCAGTGTCCAGTTTTGCCAATCCTTCCTGTGAAACCTTTGCCAATGCATCGGCATTTTGCTTGAACCCGTTCATGTCATTTTTCTGCAATGCATCCAAAAGGTAAGCTTCTTGTTTGTATGCCTTAAAAAATATTAAGTAAAGACGGTTGTAATAACTGAAGGCCTTACCGGCAATGGCCAGATTTTTTGAAACCTTGTCATCGGCATCCAACAGGGTGATTCCATGCTTATCGGCAAAAGCTCTTTGCGCATCTGCCATGGCATCGTGCGCTACATCCAATTTATCGTTGGCCTTTTCCTGCGCTAACATATAAGCCTCCATAGCATCATACGATTGCTCGGCCACTTCCTCCATATCCACAATCTTCTCATAATCCTGATTAATCACCAACAGGTTTATTTTCAAAAAAGACAAAACGGAATCTCTTAAACTTTTATCATCCTCAAAAGGACCCACTTTTTGAATTCTGGCCTGAGCAGTCTTGATGGTATTGATCAACTCCTTTCTTTTTTGGTCAACCTTTTTTGCACTTTTCCCATGCGCAACAGCACTGGTATAATCCCAGGTGTCTTTGGTAATCATTTTAAACTCTTTGGTAATGGATTCCATGTATTTCCCTGCTGCGGCCTGTCCGAAAACATTGGCCGAACAAAGTAAAATTGCCAAAAAGGCAAAACGAAATAGGTTAAGGTTGGAGTATTTCATATTTTCTAATTTTTATCAAATCTAATTAAATCTCCCAAAATTTGGTAAGATTCTTCAATGTAAGGATCGTTTTGGATGTTTTGCAGCAAAATATCATTCATTTGGGCCGAAAACTCGTCCATTTCAAGCAGTTTTTTGTCGTATGGATTGTTGATGGCCCGATAAACCATTGAGGAATCAGACAAGGAATTCTCCAGTTTCGTAATGAGGCGCTCCGTATTTTTTTCAGTGTTTTTGTAATCTTTTGGGGTAAGAAGCAACATTCTGTCTTGATCTCGAATGGCCTGCAATGAATCATTGGCTTGGCTGAGCGCTATAAAGTTTTTGTTCTTCGCAACACGCGCTTTGCTTTTTTCAGCCAATTGCGAAACAGGCAATTCCTTTAATGGAGCATAAACAACCTTTTTGGAAATGCTATCTGCAGATAATGCCGAAGAATAATTCGATTCTTTGTAATCCGCAAAATAAAAAGGTTCGGGCAAATGCAAATCCGGAATTACACCCTGTTTTTGATGCGTTTTATTGGTAACCCTGAAAAATTTTTCGATGGTTATTTTTACATAGCCATTTTTTCCGGCACCTTCATGCTGCATTCTTGCTGCTAAATCCTGAATGCTTCCGGCTGTATCGAGGGGAAGAATAACTTGAGCCGTTGCTTTCCCGAAAGTCGGACTGCCAACAATTAATGCCCGGCGATAATCCTGCAATGCTGCTGAAAACAACTCCGAAGCCGAGGCGCTCAGTCCGTTCACCATCACCAACAAAGGACCATTGTAGGCCGTTCCGCGATTAATATCTTTGAGCAATCTTGGTTTTTGTTCCCGCTCCTTAAAAACCACCAATGGCCCTTCGTCTATAAATATTCCTGCCAATGCAATCGCCTCCTCTACCGAGCCTCCGCCATTGTATCTCAGGTCAAATATTAATCCTTCAATTCCTTCATTCTGCAATTTCAGAATTTCTTTGGCCACATCGTTGGCACAACCCAGCGGACTATTGGTCTGCATATCGCGATAAAAGGCAGGCAAAGAAATGTATCCAATTTTCTTCTCCCCACTTAACACAAAACTCCTCACTACATTCTCTTCTGATTTCACTTTGGTCTTTACCAAGCGAATGCTTTTCACCTGGCCATTATCCTTGCGGATGGTAAACTCTGCCTGTTTAGCTGTTATGCCGGCAAACAATTCGAAGGCCGCTTCCGGCTCCATCAGCGTTAAATCATGCACCACATCCTTATCAACTTTTATCTTCAGGAACACATCCCCTACATGCAACTGATTCGATCGCCAGGCAGCACCTCCGGGGGTGAGATGGACAATAGCAATTTCTCCCTTCTCATTTTCTTCAATGCTCATGCCGAAGGAATACACTTCGGTAGAAAGTGCTTCTTCAAAACTCTCCTTTTCGGGGGCCGAGAAAAAGGCTGAATGCGGATCGTAGCATTCAATAAAAGCATTGAAAAAACGCGAAGCTACTTCGTTTTCGAAACCTGCATCCGGATTTCGATAGCGGTCGATGCTTCTTTTGCTTGACTTTAAAACCTTTGTACGGGCCTTTTCCTCACCGGCCAAAATTACTTTCAGGTCCTGATCGAAAGGATTTTGATGCTCTTCGGTAGAGGCAAACATTTCTTCCAGCACCTCATATTTCAATAGCTTCGACCATTTCTTTTTTGCCTCTGCTGCGTTCATTGGTCTTTTTACCCGCTTATTTTTTGAAGAATAACGCAGGGTATCTTTTCCTGTAAACTCCTGCGGAACCGATAAAAGAAGGCCAACCA
>JBILVQ010000173.1:0-6610 GCA_044370375.1 Bacteroidia bacterium | reverse complement strand
TTCTCCTTTGGCATTGGGAATTGGGTCGCCATGCGGGTCAAACTCCGGATAACCCAAAAATTTCTCGAGCCGATCGGCCAATTCTTTGTGTTTTACATGTTCCAGTTGTTCGGCAATTTCATGCACTACATCCCATGAATAGCCCAATTTTTCTAATAGAAAAACTTCCCATAAACGGTGATTTCTGACAATGAGCAAGGCCACTTTTTTGCCCTTATCGCTAAGTTTGGCGCCCTTTACTTTGTCATAGGAAATCAATTTCTTTTCGGCCAATTTCCTGATCATGTCAACCACCGATGCCGCATTTACTTGCAGCTCTTCTGCCATAGCACTGGGCGTTATTTTTTGCATCCCATGCTGCGACAAATGGTAAATGGCCTTTAAGTAGTTTTCTTCCGACAATGATTGCATTCGGTATTTTTTGTGCAAATATATAAAAATTAGTCATGACTAATTTTATAAATTTGATGATTCAAATAATATATTTACATTTGCAGAAAAATAATGCTTATGAGGTCCCGTTCCCTGGTCCTGGTTTTGTGTGCGGCTCTTTCCTTGGTATGGCTTGGTGCTTGTAAGAAAAGTCTGACCCCACCGGCCGAAGAAGATGTTTTAGACGGACCCTTGTCCGAGTTAAGTCAGCCCGAATTAGCACAGTTTTTCCGCGGAGATGTTGCCTTTAATGAGGTATTTACCGCAGCCTCTGGCTTGGGTCCCATTTTTGTTGCCTCCAGTTGTGCCGGTTGTCATGCAGGAGATGGTAAGGGGCATCTTTCAACCCAACTTACCCGTTTCGGACAAAGGGATAGTAGCGGGAATCAGTTTTTGCATTTGGGCGGACCGCAGTTACAGAACAGGGCTTTGCCCGGCTTTCGTCCGGAAGAAATTCCGCTAGGCGCTTCTTTCTCCCGTTTGACGGCACCGGCCATTACCGGCTTGGGTTATCTTGCTTATGTTAGTGATGCCGATTTATTAGCCAATGCTGATCCTTATGATGCCAACGGTGATGGTATATCAGGCGTGCCTAATTGGATTCATTTGCCATCTTATGTTCAATCATCAACCGATGCAGTATCGCGCAACGGTCGGTATATCGGACGTTTTGGCAAAAAAGCTTCTGCCTATAATTTATTGCATCAAACGGTAAATGCTTATAATCAGGACATGGGCATTGCCTCTGCTTTTGCTCCAAAGGATGTAACAACAGGGAATGATATTGAACCGGAAGTTAGTTTGAAAAGTATTCAGGACTTGGTTTTTTATCTCCACACCTTAAAGGTACCACTTCAACGCAACGCGGAAGACGGAGAGGTGCAAGCAGGTAAAAATATTTTCCGTCAATTGGCATGCAATGCCTGTCACAAAGAAGAATTTAAAACAGGCTATGCCCCGGTTGCCGCCCTTTCGAATAAGGTTTTTTATCCCTATTCCGACTTCCTGCTACACGATATGGGGCCCGGGTTGGATGATGGCTACACAGAAGGAACAGCAAGCACCGCAGAATGGAGGACTCCTGCTTTGTGGGGACTCGGATTATCCGCTAATTCGCAAGGAGGTAATTATTTTTTAATGCATGATGGCAGAGCCCGTTCCATTGAAGATGCTATTCTTTTGCATGGTGGTGAGGGAGAAAAAAGTAAAAATTTGTTTTCTGCCTTGTCGGCTGCTGATAAAACTGCGCTGATTAAATTTCTCGAATCTCTTTAATCATGGATCGCAAAGAATTCATTCGTAGTTGTGGTTTTGCGTGTTTGGGCACTACGGCCATGTTATCGCTGCTCAGCGCATGTTCCGGATCAAGTCATTTTGCACAGTCCACTGTCAGCGATGGCATGCTGCGCATCATGAAAAGTGAATTCGTAAAAATGGAAAACAACAAACAGGTGATGCGCAAATATGTGATCAGCAAAACGGAAAAATATATGCAACCCATTTGTGTTTTCCGCATCGATGATAAAACCTATACTGCTTTGTTGATGCTTTGTACACACAATGGTTGTGAGTTACAGCCTCAGGGTGATTATTTGATTTGTCCCTGCCATGGAAGCGAGTTTTCTAACCAGGGTGTGGTGCAAAATCCACCTGCCGAATACAATTTAAAATCTTTTAAAGTATCCGAAAACCATGAGAGCATATTCATTCATTTGTAAAGTTGTTGGCGGAATATCATTGACCCTGCTTTTTTCGACCAACCATTGGGCATTCGGTCAGCAACAAGATCAGCCGGTAAGCTTGTTGAAAGATTCGGTTGTAAAAAGCAATGACTTGAACATGGATGCTGTTTATAACCGACCTTTCCTTAGCCTTGGTAAATTACCGGTTGCTGTTGGTGGTTATGCTGAAGCCAAGATGGAACAAGGCTTTACAGATGGTATCAACTCCGGAATTTCTTTTCAGTCGCAAAGATTCACTTTGTTTTTTTCTTCCTCACCGGGTCGCAAAATCAGATTTCTTTCAGAGTTGGAATTTGAAGAAGGCACCCGCGAAATCAATATTGAATTTGCTGCCTGTGATGTAGAGTTTCATCCTTTGTTGAACTTACGAGGTGGTATTATCATGAATCCCATAGGTGCATTCAACCAAAATCATGATGGTCCGAAATGGGATTTTGTCGATCGCCCCATTGTGTCCACAGCCCTTATTCCTTCTACCTTATCCAATGTAGGCTTCGGATTGCATGGTAAGTATTATTCGCGTCCGCTTACCATCGGTTATGAAGTTTATGCAACCAATGGTTTTGATGAAAGCATTATCGACAATGCAGAAAATCGTACTTCTTTGGCGGCCGGAAAAATGAATCCTTTTCGTTTTGCACAGAGTAGCAATGGTGCACCCATGCTAACAGGTAAACTGGCCTTTAGAAACCGCAAAGTAGGGGAGTTGGGTATTTCATACTTGACCGGTATTTACAATCAATTTATGGTTGATGGTTTTGCAGTGGATCAAAAAAGAAGGGCCTCCATTTTTGCCATTGACTTTAATACGGCTCTCTTTAGGAACAAACTGACGCTTACCGGAGAGATGGCCCGCGTGTTGGTTGATGTGCCTGATAGCTATGTGCAAAATTACGGTGAAGAACAGTTGGGTGCCTTTTTGGATATCATGGCCACGGTAATGCAAAGACCTATCGCCTCATGGGAGAAAGCAGAAGTAAGAGCCGGTGTTCGGTTGGAGTATGTTGACTTCAACCGAGGAAAATTCAGAGAAACCGGTGAAAGTATTGGTGATGAACAGGTGGCCATCGTGCCCTCCATCGCTTTTAGGCCTGGGGGAAGTACTGTTTTACGGATTAACTACCGTTGGAGTGAACAAAACGGACTGTTAAACAATCCTAAATCCTATTCCTCGGTGTTTCAGTTGGGAATTTCCACTTATTTTTAGAATTATTACCTACCTTTGTGGTGTTGAAAAAATTCATCGCCATATTGCTTTTAGGTGTTTATGTACTCACCGCCACTGAGTTTCATCAACTGTTTAAACTTTCTTTTTTGGTTGAGCATTACCTAGAGCACAAAGCACAAAATCAGGATTTATCCTTGATGAATTTTTTGGATAATCATTATGCCAATCAGCATGCAGAGGATGAAGCGCACCATCAACTGCCTTTTAAATCTGCCGATCATTGCATGGGAACTACGCTGGCTGTCGTTTATTGTCAACACCCCTTTCAAACGTCTTTCAATACCTATCCTGTCGATATTACTTCAATAACTTTTGAGCAGGAACAATTCATCAGTTCCGCTTATTTATCTGCTATCTGGCAACCGCCAAGAGCCTGTTAATTTTTTTGGTCTTTTTTCTAATGGAGTAGCTTCATGAATGATGCTGCCATTTCCATTATTACTTCCCAACAGATTAACAGCACTTTTTATGTTGAATAGAATTATTGAGTTTTCGGTAAACAACAAACTCATCATAGGTCTTATGACCATGGCCCTTATTTTTTACGGGGTGTATGAAACAACCAAACTTCCAATTGATGCAGTACCCGACATCACCAACAATCAGGTACAGGTAATTACCGTAGCGCCATCTTATGGTGCATTGGACATTGAACGATTGGTTACTTTCCCGATTGAAATGGCCAACAGCAACATTCCGGGATTAAAAGAAATAAGAAGTTTTTCGCGTTTCGGATTATCGCTGATTACCATTGTATTTGAAGATGATGTTGATATTTATTGGGCACGGCAACAGGTAACCGAGCGATTAAAAATTGCTGAAACACAAATTCCCAAAGGTTTAGGAACCCCTGAATTGGCGCCTGTTACCACAGGTTTGGGAGAAATTTATCAATATGTTATTCGGCCTAAACCCGGTTATGAAAACAAATATGATGCGGTTGCACTCCGCACACTACAGGATTGGACGGTGAGACGACAATTGCTGGGCGTGAAAGGAGTGGCGGATGTAAGCAGTTTTGGTGGCAAGCTAAAGCAATATGAAATTGCCATTGAACCCAATCGTTTAAAAGCTTATCAGGTTACGGTAGCAGAAATTTTCGAAGCCCTTGAAAAGAATAACGAAAACACGGGTGGTTCCTATATTGAAAAACATTCCACAGTGCTTTATATCCGCACCGAAGGATTGCTGCATTCCATGGAGGATATCCGTAAGATAGTTTTGAAGCAGCAGGAAAATGGTCTGCCGCTGTTGTTGGGCGATGTTGCGGAAGTCCGCATGGGATCTGCCATTCGCTATGGTGCCATGACCTATAACGACCATGGAGAAGCTGCCGGTGCGGTTGTGATGATGTTAAAGGGAGCCAATAGCAATGAAGTTATTCAAAGGGTAAAAGAAAGAATCGAGAAAATAGAGAAGACCTTGCCGGAGGGTGTGGAAATTGAAGCTTTCCTCGACCGGAGTAAAATGGTGAACAGTGCCATTTCAACCGTTTTGAAAAATCTTTTAGAAGGTGCATTGATTGTTATTCTTGTCTTGGTTTTGTTTCTTGGAAATATAAGGGCTGGCTTATTGGTAGCATCGGTCATTCCGCTGTCGATGTTGTTTGCGATCATTCTTATGAACAAGTTTGGTGTGAGCGGAAATTTAATGAGCCTCGGTGCCCTTGATTTTGGGTTGATTGTAGATGGTGCCGTCATTATTGTTGAAGCAGTTTTGCACCATTTGCACGAAAGAAAAGTGATTGGTTCAACGCTGTTTCTGCCGCAAAAGGAAATGGATTCGGCAGTAAAATCTTCTGCATCGAGAATGATGAATAGCGCTGTTTTCGGGCAGTTTATCATCCTCATTGTTTACCTGCCCATTTTTAGTTTGGAGGGCATTGAAGGAAAAATGTTTAAACCCATGGCGCAAACCGTGGCTTTCGCCTTGGCCGGAGCCTTCGTGTTATCGTTGACCTATATCCCCATGATGAGCGCTTGGGTGATGAGTAAAAAGTTGGGTCATCAGAAAAACTTTTCCGATAAGTTGATGGATTTCTTTACCCGAATGCATCAAGGTTCATTGAAGCGTGTTTTGAATTTCCCGCGCATGGTGATTGGTGTTTCCCTGTTAATGTTGCTGATTGCTCTGTTTACTTTTAGCAGAATGGGCGGTGAATTTATTCCCGAATTGCCCGAAGGTGATTTTGCCGTTGAAACAAGGGTGTTGACAGGCAGCAATCTTTCTACCACCGTAGATGCTTGTTTAAAAGGAGCCCACATATTGAAGACCCAATTTCCGGAGGTGGAAAAAGTGGTGGGAAAAATTGGCAGTGGCGAAATTCCTACCGATCCAATGCCCATGGAAGCAGCGGATTTAATGGTGATTCTAAAACCCAAAGAGGAATGGACTTCGGCAAGCACCTGGCCGGAATTAGCCAACAAAATGACCAAGGCCTTGGAAGCGGTTCCGGGGGTAACCTTTGGTTTTCAATATCCGGTGGCCATGCGTTTTAATGAATTAATGACAGGGGCCAAACAAGATGTAGTGTGTAAATTGTTTGGCGAAAATCTAGATACCCTCTCCAAATATGCCCGTTTGATTGGAAATATGGCTAATAAAATAGAGGGTGCAGAAAACGTTTTTGTGGAACCCATTGACGGCTTACCCCAATTTGTTATCCGCTATCGAAGAGATCAAATGGCACGCCATGGTTTGAGCATTGCAGAAGTGAACAAGGTGGTAAACATTGCTTTTGCCGGACAAAGCAGCGGCTTGTTGTTTGAAGATGAAAAGCGCTTTGATTTGGTCTTGCGCCTTGCAGGAGAGAACCGAAAGAACCCTGAAGATGTAAATAATTTGTTGGTGCCCAATGCCAGCGGAATGCAAATTCCCTTGAGCCAGGTAGCTGATATTTCATTGGAACAAAGTGTTAACCAGATTCAACGCGATGATGCCAAGCGAAGAATTTTTGTTGGCTTTAATGTGAATGGAACCGATGTTGAAACTGCCGTTAATGATTTACAGCAATCCATCGCAAAGGAGCTTAAATTGCCCAGCGGATATTACATCACGTATAGTGGAGCCTTTGAAAATTTGAATGCAGCGAAGGAAAGATTGATGATTGCCGTACCTGTATCATTGGTCTTAATTCTTGTGTTGCTTTACTTTGCCTTTGGCTCTTTGCGACAGGGTTTGTTGATATATTCCGCCATACCGCTTTCAG
>JBILVQ010000172.1:0-6619 GCA_044370375.1 Bacteroidia bacterium | reverse complement strand
GAATGGGCAAGGACAAGGCCATGATGGACTTTAACGGAATGCCTCAGGTTCAATTCCTGCAACAGGTACTCGCAAGAAAAATAGAGAAGGTATTTGTTTCTACCACTGCGGAACGAGAAAAGGAATTGAGTGATCTGGGCTTACAGCCTTTGCCGGATACCTTTACCGGCCTGGGACCCATCGGTGGTATCTTATCGGCTTTTCGTCATCAGCCACAAGCTGCATGGTTGGTTGTGGCTTGCGATATGCCCTTCTTTCAATCGGAGGCTTTGCAGTTTTTAATGGATAATCGTAAACCTTCCCATTTTGCTACTGCTTTAAAATCCAAGTATGGAACTTTTCCGGAGCCCTTGGCTTGCATTTGGGAACCAATGGCTTACCCTATATTGTTGCAACGTTTATCGCAAGGATTTACCTGCCCTGTTAAGGTTTTGAACTCTTTGCCTTGTCATGTGGCCGAAGTCCCGCAGGATGCTTGGGTGGCGAATGTAAATGCCCCAGAGGATGTAAAAAAATTGGTTTCCGGAAAACAATCCTAATCCATGGCCAAGGTTAAGGTATTGTTTTTTGGTGTCCTGACAGAAGTTTGTGGCGTTACCGAAGTCAGCATGGATGCTGTTGACATGGATGAATTAAAATTACTTTTGAAGAAGAGGTATATCTTGCTGGAACAGTACAATTTTGTTTTTGCCCTTAATCAGAAAATGGTAAAAGAAAATTTGTTACTACAAGATAATGATGAACTGGCCTTATTGCCTCCTTTTGCCGGTGGTTAATGGAAAGGGTTAGCATGCATAGTCGGCAGATGGCCCTTCCCGGTTGGGGAAAAAGTGGACAGCAAAAATTAGCACAACAGCAGGTGTTGATTGTAGGCGTGGGCGGTTTGGGCACACAGCTTGCTTTGCAGTTAGCAGCAAGTGGTGTTCAGAAAATTCATTTGCTTGACTTTGATCAGGTTGATAGCAGTAATTTATCGCGGCAAATTTTGTATTGCCACCTTGATGTCGGTAAGGCAAAGGCAAAGGTTGCTGCTGAATTTTTAAGTCAGCGTTATCCTGATACCGAATTTTCTGCCAGGGTAGGGAAATTTGAGGTGAAAGATTTTGACGATTTTCCAAACATTAATTTCTTCTTTGATTGTAGTGATGATTTGCCCAGTCGCTATGTGATGGAACAATTTTCAATACAATTTGACAAACCATGGATCAGCGGTTCATTGCATCGTTTTCAGGGACAAGTAGCCCTCTTTCACTGGGAGTATGCGCAAGGCAAAAGGACAATGAATTATTCTGATTTGTTTAAAGAGAATAAGGAAAAGAACAATGCCGGAAATTGTGCAGAGGCGGGCATTGCACCCTATTTTCCCGGATTGGTAGCGCAGTTGATGGCCGGAGAGTATTTTAAGGCTGTGATAGGATATCAGCAACCTTTGCTGAATGAGTTATTGTTGTTGGATGCTTTGCAGTTGCAATTAACAAAGATTGCTTTAGGATGAATCAAGTAAATTTTACAACACATTGGATCGATGGCCCCATTGCCACTGCTTTGACACACCAATGGCTGATGATGGCTTCAGCAAATCATGGCATTGGTTCTAGCGGAATTTTCTGCGGACAAGTAAGAGCAGATTTTTCAGGAGGAAAGATGGTGAAGGGAATAACGTATTCCGTTTACGAAAGCATGGCCAATCAGGTGTTGCACGATTTTATTGTGGGGGAGATGAGCAGTTTCCGGATCGAATGCGTCAAAATTGCGCAATCGAAGGGTTTCGTGGCTTGTGGTGAGTTGTCGTTGCTGGTATTGATCGCAACCGCACACCGCAAGGAATTATTGGCGGCACAAGCTTTGTTGGTGGAGTTTTTGAAATTTAAAGTGCCTGTTTGGAAGAAGGAAATTTTCGCGGATGATAGTTATCGATGGATAAATGCTTAAAGTGATGAATTTTTTCCTTACGCTAGATGCACTTATCCTATAGATAAAGTCTGAGAAAAAAATCCAAGGATCAAAAATCCATTTCCCTAAACCGAGCTAAACGATTGGCCTTTTACGGAAGGTATACCATCAACTTACATCAAAGTGTTGTAAGAAACAGCTGTTCATTGTTGTCGCTTATAGGAAAGAGCAGTCAAAAAAAGCGGCAAGCTTTTATTCATTCAACACGGTCAACTTCACCAAATCAATTTTTGTATTGGTAGCTGCATGAACATTAAACAAAAAGGGCTGAATTAAAATTTCATCACCCTTTTGTGGTAAACTACCGTGAAAATGCAATATCAATCCTGCAAGGGTTTCATATTCATCGCCCACCGGCAAGTTAAGTTTATACTCTTCGTTTAAATAATCAATTTCCAGGCGGGCCGACAACAGAAATTCATTCTCATCAATTTGTTTTTCTATCAACTCCTCCTTATCATGCTCATCTTCAATTTCACCGAAAATTTCTTCCAATAAATCTTCAGTAGTAATCATTCCTGCTGTTCCGCCAAACTCATCTACCACAATCGCCATTGACTTACGTTGCGATTTCAAAATCGAAAGAATTTCTTTGGCATGCATGGTCTCAGGTACAAAAGCCAACGGCAACAAGACTTCGCGAATGGTTTGCGGTTTCTTAAATAGTTCTGCCGAATGAACGTAACCAATGATATGATCAATTTGCTCTTCGAAAATTAAAATTTTCGACAAATGCGTTTCAATGAATTTATCTTTTAAAGTATCAATGCTCTCATTCACTTCCATGGCAATAATTTCGGTGCGTGGAATCATGCATTCCCTCACCTTCACCTCTGAGAAATCGAGGGCATTTTGAAAAATTTTGATTTCATGGTCGAACTGATCGCTTCCATTTTGGCCGGATGTAAACTGTTTTACATAGTTATCCAGATCGATTCTTCCAAAAACAATTTTAGACGATTCCACCGGCCTGCGAAAAACCACTTTCAATAAAAATTCAGCAACACCCACCACCAGAATTTGTACAGGATACAAAATCAGGTAAATCAAAAAGAAAGGAATGGCCAAAAAATTAAGGGTAGGGTTGGGGTTGATTCTGAAAAGCGCTTTGGGCAAATATTCTGCCGTAACAACAATGGCCAGCGTTGAAATCACTACTTGAATAAACAATACGGCAAATGAACTGCTGATGTATTGTTCTAAAAAGGGTTCCATCAATTCAGCGGTAAAAATTCCATACACCACCAGCGCAATGTTATTGCCTACCAGGGTGGTGGTAATAAAACGCTTGGGTTTGTTTAAAAAGAAGGAGAGAATTTTTCCCGGTATATAACCCTGATTGCTTTCTAATTCAATGCGTAATTTATTGGCCGAAAGAAAGGCGATCTCCATTCCCGAAAAGAAGGCAGAGAATAGAACCATCGAAAATATGACAAGCAATTGGTCAGCCACAGCCTAAAATTAAGATTTTTTTTCGGGAGACGAGGCTTCCTTTTGTTTGCTTTCCTCCCAGGATTTTGATCGCCTACGGTTTACCATAAACATCATACCGCCAATAAAGGCCACCAAAAAAAACATATAGGCCGATTCAATGCCCTCTTTGTTGGCTTGAAAAATACCAAAGCCTAGACCGAATATACCGGCAGTGAGCCAGAGGTATTGCAGAATTTTGAAAATATTAGTCATTTTTTACTTGTAAGGTCCCCCTGATTTTTTTGATTTTATAACGGGTGAAATCCTGATTCGATTCAAGTCCGTCACCCATGATAATTTCCGTTTTTCTGGTTATTTTCACAAAGGTATTGGAGGTAATTTTTTGCTCTTTTTGGTCCCAAAACAATTGCTCCGTATTCAGTTTTTCGCCATTTTCATTGATCACCACCACGTCATTTTTGGCTTCCAGTATTTTATTATCCGGATATTCTATCACCTTGGCATATTTTGAAGTAAGGGTTGAACTTACATTTTCATCACCGTTAAAAAATTCCATTTTTACGCCTTTGGGCATTAACATATAATTTTCCTTGCCTGCATATCTCTCCAAAATCGGTGCTTGGATTTTGGCTTTCACCAAACCTGAATCAGAATAAATGATGGTCATCTTTGTACCCGATTCAACGGGTAAATTTTTCTTCTTGGTGAGTAGGTTTACCTTTTCAAGGTCATTCTCACAGGCCGAAAAAGAAAGCGCAAACAGCAAGCATCCAATGAAACGAAAGATCTTCATTAATCAATTTTTCTACGCTGAAACCAGGTATCACTCAGCATAAAACCTACATTCAGCAATACAAATCTTTCCCTCATTTGTCCGCTGTTCAAATCTCCTCTTTGTCCCAATTCTAATCCGATATTGATGGTAGAAGTAGTTTTTTTCAGGGGCAAACCTATTCCTGCACTCAGCGCATTTTCAACAACGCTTTTTCCGTTAACCGTGTAGGCCAGCTTTTCGTTCCTTAATCCCAAACGGTAATAAGTATGTTCAAAGAAGCCTGGTCCCGGTTTTCCGGCCGGATAATATTGTACACCCATTGACAGTTTAGTATTTTGTCCTAAAACCGGTTGCGGCATCGCCCAGGTAAAATTTTTGTAATCAATAACCCTATAATCCAAGCCAAATACCCAGCGCAGTTTGTATTGTACATTGAATCCAAAGCCAAAAGAATTAGGCAGAATTAAATTCTCTTTTTGGTCGCTGCTATAGGCAATGGTATCCAACACTTCTTTAAATTGTCCTCGCACAATAAACCTGCGGTCGAGGGTTGTACTCAGGGCATTGGCATTTCTTGTAATTCCATACCACCCACCAACCACAGCGGTCCAATCTTTTTTCAGCGGAAAACTATATTGCATGCCCAGTTTAAACTCAGCGCTTTTTACATTAAAGTCCTTGCGGAAATCATTGCCTAAAATTTGTGAGGTATCTGCACCTAAAAAATTATTAAACAGGGTATGAGAATAACCACCAAATAAATAAGCGGCTTCAAGGCCAATCGATAAAACATGTTTGCTCGAATCGTCAAACCATTTTATCGGACTCAGCGCATTGGCCCAATAAACCTTGCTCATGGAACCTGATAAGCGTTGATTGGTTTCTAGCCATTGATTGCCTAAAGCAGTTGTGTCGGTAGCATCGTAACCGGATGCCGCATAGGGAAGTAAACCCAGCGAAGTGCCCCATCCTTTGGCCAGCGGAAAGCCCATGCACAATGAGCCAAACGAAGCACGTTTTGTAATTAATTCCCGGTTGTTAAAACTTTGATTCAAGTATTTACCTTGCAAGCCTGCGTTAAAAACGGTCAACGAAAGAGCCGAATGCGAGGCAGGATTTTCGGGGTTTAAGATGATGGGAGAACGAAAGCCCGATGAAATGCCTCCCATAGAAAACAAAGGAGCAAGATTTCTGCTCTCTATTTCGCCAAAGCCATAGCGAGAATAAACCGAGTTGGTTAAATTTTGTGCTATTGCACCTTCTGCCCAAAGCAAAAACAAGAAAAAATAAAGAAAAAGCCTGAAGTATTTCATTAGCAATTGCCGGAATCAGGCAAAGAGTTGATGGTCGTTAATTAGATGCATGAGGATGCTGTTCAAACCTATAAGGGTAAAATCTTTTTCCGCAAAGATGTTATTTTTTAAGGCATCCTGCAAGTAAGTCATGTCCCCACCCGTTATAACGATTGTTAAATCAGGGTATTGTGTACGATATAAATCTGTCATGGCCTTCACTTCGGCTTTAAAACCCATCACAGCCCCGGCCAGCATTGATTCTTGTGTGTTTCTGCCCGTCAGTGCATCAAATTTTTCAACCGTCACCAGGGGTAATTTGCCGGTAAAATGATGCATGGCCTTCATGCGCATGTTTAAACCCGGGGCAATAGAACCACCCCAATAAGCGCCATCTGCATCCACAAAATCAAATTTTAAGCAAGTACCGGCATCAATGCAGAGCGCATTTTTTCCTTTGTAGAGCACTGCAAGGGCTGCGGCATTGGCCATACGGTCGGTTCCCAGGGTTTGCGGACTCAAATACTTTGAATCAAAAGGCATGGCCAGCAAATGGCTCAAGGCCACTTTGTGCAAATGCTCCTCCGGAACCACCTCATTCATGGCCAAACCCGACACAGAACTGAAGATGATGGGCTCATTTTCATGCTCAAGAAAAAAATTTCTCAGCTTTGTTTTTGCATTTTTAAACACCTCCACCTGCGTGGGATGTGCCTGATTATCTGCAAATAATCCAACTTTTACGCGAGAATTTCCCGCATCTACAACAAGGGTCAAGACGGTTTTTTGTCCAAATTTCTCAAAAAAACTTGTCGAATGGAAAAAATATTTAATTTTGCAGCCTCTCAAAGGTGCCTTAGCTCAGTTGGTAGAGCAAAGGACTGAAAATCCTTGTGTCCCTGGTTCGATTCCTGGAGGCACCACCTTGAAAAATTAACCTCTGCCCCGTGCGGAGGTTTTTTTTTGATCCCTCTTTTTTTAATGTTGGCTTTTTAAATGTGGGCGTTCCCCTTGCCGTTAAAGGTAATTGAGTCCTCAAAAAAATTTGGCATTAAATTTTTTTATAAACTTAATCATGCGGCAAGGGTCGGGCTATCCGCTCATAGCCCTGCACAAGTTTGTTTTAGGCCGAAAGAAAAGTCTTGAATCAGAAGCAATACAAGCC
>JBILVQ010000171.1:0-6627 GCA_044370375.1 Bacteroidia bacterium | reverse complement strand
ATGCTTGTTGGGAAATAGTTTTGATTTGCAAGCTGGCGGAGCCTTTACGCCAGATGCTACTTTTCAATGGTCTTTTGGTAGTGGTGCATCCCCTCAAAATAGTCTTTTGCAAAATCCAAACAACATTTCTTTCAACACTGTTGGGCCTCAGGTGGTGAGTCTAACGATTTCTCAATATGGATGCACCGAAACCTATATTGACACCTTAAAAATTGTACCGGAGCCTATTGCCGACATTTCAGATATCAACCGCTATTGTATTGGCAATGCGGTAAGCTTTGGGAACAATAGCGTTAACAGCACTGCATACTATTGGGACTTTGGAGTTTTGAATATTAATTCGGATACTTCTACCTTGTTCCAACCCACTTATCTTTTTCAAGATTCGGGTATTTATTTGATTACACTCATCTCTTACAGCGAAGGAGTTTGTGCTGATACTGCTACAGAATGGTTTTATGTTTATCCCTTGCTGAATCCTGACATCAACGGTGCAGGCGACCAATGTTTAAGCACCAACAGTTTCAATTTTCAGGCGGCAGGGGCCTATACCGTTGATGCTACTTTTCAATGGGACTTTGGAAGTACAGCAACACCGCTTACTTCAACCCAACAAAATGTTAACAATGTTGTATTTAGTCAGCTAGGTGATTATCCGGTTACCATTACCATGTCGCAATACGGATGCACCAAGAGTTATACAGATACGGTTGGCTTATTCAGAAATCCGGAAGCTGGATTTTTACTGGAAGATTTTGCAGGTTGTGTGCCTTTTAAATTCAAACTGACCGATACCTCAAATTTTGACACACCTCCCATCTATAATTGGAACATGGGTGATAACTCCTCCTTGAATGTACCCTCGCCTGAATACACCTATTACTTTCCAGGCATTTACGATATTAGCCTAACCATTATTACAACCTCCGGCTGTATTGATACATCTGTGTTTACCTTACAAAATGCGGTACAGGTAAAACCCTTGCCAATTCCCGGTCTGGTAGTAGAAACAAGAGAAGTTTCGATTTTTGAACCCTACCTCACAGTAGCTGATTCGAGTTCACTTCGCACAGGCTGCAGAGTTTACATGGGCGATGGCACTTTTTACGATACCTGCAATGTGACCCATACCTACGCGGATACAGGTGTTTACAGAATTACGCAGGTAGTGGTTAATGATTTAGGTTGCAAAGATTCAATTATGGTGGATGTTTATGTATTTGGCGAATTCAGATTATTTGTCCCCAATTGTTTTACACCAAATGCTGATGGCATGAATGATCAGTTTTTGCCAAGCATGATGGGCGTTGAACAATTCAACATGGAAATTTACAATCGTTGGGGCGAAAGAATTTTTCAGACCTCAGACCAATCCTTGGGTTGGGACGGCACCTACGATGGAGCTAAAAGTCCGCAGGATGGCTATGTTTACCGCTTAACGGTTAAGGCTGTTCGACAATCGCCCAAGACTTATACCGGCAGTGTTACCTTGCTGCGCTGATTTAGGACAATGAGCTAATTTGGTGGGAAGAAATTTAATTGCCCCATTTTAATCCTTACGAAATAGAAATTTTCAGGGCAACCTAGCACCAGTTTTATTCCTGGTCGAGCACAGAGAAGGTCAAGGTTTGTGCCCCGTGCTTCCAAATATTGTTACCAAGATCAAGCAATTTTTGCCGATCGGCCTCATTTACCTTAGCAAAAATATTGCAGGCATCGAGTCCTTTTCCTTCGCCATAATAAATACCGAAGCAATTGGATGTTTTGGCACGCGTTGGAGAAGATGGCCCGAAAACAACCTCGCCGGGAAAAGTAAATACCGAAGCATTTTCTTGAATGATATCAAGTGGAGGGACATCATCAATCCATATCTCCTGCCCGGAGATTCTGGCATGAAAAAAAGTTCGGGTAAAAGGTAAAATACACAAAAACGCCCGACTGGTGACCGGTGCATCTTGTTCATACAAATCGAAACGAATTAGAATACCATCTGTGGTGGTGAGTTTAAATCCCGCCATAAAACAAGTTTAAAAGATTAGATTCTATGCTCAGCTTATCGAGGCAAGAATTTTTCATTGCTAAGGTAATGCAGAAACCGCATTTAGGCGCCATTCATCAAAAACTAGAAAATAAAGTAATTCCTTTGGATTACTCAACGCAAATAAATGAATAGAAACAAAGAATGTTGTGGTGAAAAAGACAATGGAACATGCTCTCTATCATGAGCAGTGAGAGTCCTATTCTACGCCACTAATCAGCAATTTTGTTCTAGGCATTTCCTTTTTGAACCTTGCTCGTATTTCGACTATATAGGCTTGAGAAAATTGATTATTCAAAAGTACCAATTCACGTAAGTTTTTTAACTGAAAAATTTCTTCAGGCAACCGGGTGAGTTTACACCCGGCAAAACTGAGTTCCTTCAGGTTCACCAACAATCCGATTTCTTTAGGAATAGTTTGAATATCGTGGTCTGAAATATACATGACCTCGATATTGGTCAATTTTGCAACCGACCGTGGAAGACTATCAAGGGTAACACCTTGCTGTAAGGCGTTAAATTTTAGGGTTTTCACCTTCTCAGGAGCTTTCAAAGCTGCTTCTAGTGTGTTACAATCGCTACACTGGCCAAAAGAAATGATTGACCAAAGGAGAAGAAAAAACAGAAAAATCTTTTTCATTTTACACAGGAGGCATTAGCGGTTAGAAATGGAATTTATCATCTGCATTCATCAAAATCTATTCCTTCAGCTTTAGGAAAAACTTTGCAAAAAATTTACGCCTTGCAGGAGTAAAAAAGGTCTTGAGTCTGCATTTGTTTCAATCAATACAGAACTATTAACACTTACTCAATTCTTTCCTTTCGCAAGTTAAGCATGGAATCAACCCATGATTTACCCCATTCTTCCACCTCTTTTTCAGTCCATAGGGCGGGATAAAAAATTCGTTTCTGAAATCTGGGTGGAAGATATTTTTGCCAATTGGTTCCGCCGGTAGCGGGGATATCCGTTGGGTCTAATTTAAGGTAACGCACGGCAGATTTATAATGCACCAGCGGCCAGTTAATGTTTACATTGATATCGAGTTGTCTCAGACTATCGCGCACAAGATTTTGTCCTTCCGGGTTAAGTTGTTGAAATACCTGCCATAAATTGTTCTTTACTTTTTGCTCACCATAAGCAATAAACTTTTGGGCATATTTTTCTTCAAATTGAACAAGCGTTAAAGTCTTTTTACCGCTTTCTAGTTCAGTAGCACCGGCTTTCCAATAGATGAACTCAAACATACTGCTGATGCTGGAAGCAGCATTAAAACGATCGCGATGATCTTTTCCAACGAGGTTAAAAAAATCGGTGGAAGCAATTTCAATCATCCTGTATTGGGCCGACTGAAAGCCGCTGGCCGGCATAAGGCTCATTCGGAATTGCAGGAATTGTTTTTTCTCCATACCATCAACCATAATTCCGAAAGAAGTGGTAAGGGCTTCGAAATAATGATTCAGGCGATTGATTCTTTCCTTCAGCCATTGCGCATCCGGATGGATGGCAGCGCTGATCTGATCAAATTCGTGCAAGCAGAGGTTGAAATAAAGTTCAGTTATTTGATGATAGACGATAAAAATCTTCTCATCAGCAAATCGTGTTCTGGGTTTTTGGAGACTGAGGAGTGTATCTACCTGAACATAATCCCAGTAATTAACATAATCGGCATGCAACAAACCTTCGAGGTAGGCCAGGAGCGATTGTCCATCGGCCTCAAACTTATCTGATAATTTGCCGAGCATTTGCTCTAGGGCTGCATCCATTTTCATTGAAACAAAAATTAAAATCGATGCAAGATAGGGGAAAAAATCGTGACTAAAAACCCCGGAATTGGTGGAAAAAAATAAATCCTATTTCCGTGAACAGGATAGATTAATAAGATACTGGAAATTAACTTTTCAAACTTTCCAAAAATCCATCTTTGTGTGTTCGGGAAACCTCGAGGGTTTTGTTATTACTCATAAGCACTTGGCCATCCTTTCCTTTGATGTATTTCTTTAAGTGGTTTTTATTAATCAAATAGGACTTATGAATCCGGTAAAATCCGCTGGATGCCATTATTTCTTCACACTCCTTCAAACTTTTACTTAAAATTATCGGGATTGCTTTATCCATTAGATGAACAGCGGTTTGACTTCCTTCACCTTCAAAATAAACAATTTGATCAATGGCAACAAAATCCAAACCGTTAATGGTAGGCAAGGCAATCTGGTTCATGGTGGTGACTTTCCCTAAATTTTCGAAAAGGGTTTCGAACTGACGAGGGTTAAAAGCTTTCTTTTCCTGCTTGTAACGATAAACTGCCTCCAATAAATCCTCCTCTGTTACAGGCTTTAAAAGATAATCCAAGGCACTGAACTTAATGGCTTGCACCGCATATTTATCGTAGGCGGTGGCGAAAATTACCGAAAAACTAAAGGGTTGTACTTTCCTTAAAATATCAAAACCGGTTTCATTGTTGTTGAGTTCAACATCCATAAAAACCAAATCAGGATTATTGAGTCGTATGCTTAACACAGCATCTGCAACATTGTCGCAAACGGGCAATAATTCAAAATCAGGCATTAGCCGATGAATGAGCAGAGAAAACCTTTCGGCAATAGGTTTTTCGTTTTCTACTAATAATACTTTTGGCATCGAGACAAATATAAGTATTAAACAGGCATCAGCATAATAGCTTTCATTGAACCAATGCCGGGAACAAGGGATAAACTACCCTTTTTCCCCTTTTCTTTTGATAACAAGGCCAATCGTTCTCGCACAATTTGCAAACCAAACGACTTTCTCTTTTCGGTACCTTCCTCGGGAGAAGAACTTTGGTGAGCAACAGTTGAAGAAGTATTGTCAATTTCCACTTTCACAAATCCGTCAATAAGTTGAAGTGAAACATTGATGGAACCTTTGCCTTCAGTATTGGCTACTCCGTGCCAAATAGCATTTTCAATCAAGGGTTGCAACAGAAATGATGGCACTCGTAAGGTTTCAGTATCAATGGACTCATCAACCTCAAAGCGATAATTGAAACCGTTGGGAACTCGTATGGCCTCTAAATCCATATACTTCTTTAACATGGCTATTTCATCTTCGAGCGGGATAGACTCTTTTTCTGAATTCTCAAGAACCTCACGCATTAATTTTCCAAATTTTGCCAAATAATTTTCGGCCAATTCAGGTTTTGAATTCATGTAGTTTTGAATAGAGGCAAGTGCATTGAAAATAAAGTGAGGGTTTAGTTGAGAGCGGAGTGTTTTGTTTTCTAATTTATTTACTTGTAATTCATATTTGGCTTTTCTTCTATTTGATATTAAAAGAAAAATCAATAAAATGAGTGCAGCCAAGGCTCCAATAGCTGTTATTAATAAACGCTGTTTTTGAATTTCTTCATTGGCTCTAGCATCTTTTATTTGCTGTCTGGCTTTAGCAAAAGCTTCTTTTTCATCAAAGTTATTTTGCATTTGTAATTGCACAAGTTGCTGTGTATTCTCTTGACTAAAAATACTATCTCGGTAAATAATATATTCTTTATAATTGTCGAAAGCTGCTTTCTCATTACTTTGTGAAGCATGAAGCAATGATAGCTTTTGATAGGCATCACTTATTAATTTCAAACTTCCAATTTCTTTACCAATATTTAAAGCATCGTGATAATACGTTATGGCTTTGCCGAATTTATCTTGTTGAAAGTAAATTTCACCTATCAATAAATTGGTTGATGCAATTCCATTTTTATCATTTGTAATTTCGCCATATTTAAGTGCATCAGTGGCAAACTTTAGGGCCAATTTATAATTGGCATCTTTAGTATATATATCAGCCACATTATTTAAAACATTAAGCTTTTGTTGCTTTATTCCTGTTTTTTCATGCAAACCAATCGCTAAAAAATTATATTTGAGTGCTTCTTTAGTATTGCCTTCTTCGAAATACAAACTTCCCATATTACAATACAAATCAATAAGCGCTTGTTGATCTTTTATTTTTTGAAGTGTTTTTTCAGCACTTTTAAAATACTGAAATGCTTTATTATAGTTTTTTTGAATAGCGTATATAATTCCAATATTAATAGTTGATTGGGCAAGTACATTTTCGTTTTGAGCTTCTTTACTATATTTTAGTGCTTTATGATAGTTGATAAGTGCCTCAGGGTACTTACTTAAATAAAAGTATGTAACACCTGCATTATTGTATGCTCCTGCGCAACCACTTGCAAAATGTATTTTTTCGCCTAATTTAATTGATTGATTCGCATAAAACAAAGCCTCTTTGTATTCACCTAAAAAATTATGATGAACAGCAAGTTTATACAATGTAATAACTCTTGTAGTATCATGCTTGGCATTTCTTAAACGCAGTTTTAACTCTTCAATTTTTGCTTTTTGAGCAAATGCAATATTTGTTGAATAAAACATTACAAAAACAAAAAACAGTAGTTTATTTTTTTTCACAAAAGGCCTTGATGGATTTTATTTTGTCAATCAATACAAACATATAGAATTCAATCAATAATTAAAATAATTATTTCCCTGTTGAGTACCAAAATGGACCTTTGGTTGTTTCAAACTACCGTTTCACTAATTCTAGCTTTTAA
>JBILVQ010000169.1:0-6658 GCA_044370375.1 Bacteroidia bacterium | reverse complement strand
CCTTTTTTGCCATTTTTATCCGTGCCCCAAAAAAGCATTTTGCCACCTTTCTCCCAATTTCCTTCATAGGTTGAGGTTGGGTTAAAGGTTGCAGTCCATTGTTCATAGGTGCTTTTGTTTTTGAGTCCCAACATGGTTTCATAAACCTTCTGAGCTGAGGCATTTATTTCCTTTACAAACTGTAGTTTTTTCATTAAGGCTTTGGTATTGAAGGCTTCAAATGTAGTTTTTTTTATAAGTTGCAGCGCCTACAAATTTTGGTTTAAAGCCTTTTAAGAGGACCAAGAGGGAGTAAAATAAGGATTTTTTAGTGGCGGTTTTTTAGTGGGGAATAATTTCAAAATAGGTATGACAGGCCAAACAATGCGGTCCCAAATTTTCCATCAATTATTTGGTTCTTTTCGGTATAATTTAAATGGCTCATGAAATACTGTCGATAAGAAATATGGAGGGCAAGGGTATTTAGGTATTTGCTTTTTGCAACATAGGTTCCGAGTTCGATGGCACTTCCTGATTCTCTTAGGATGGGATCCTTAAAAATGGAATATCCATAATTGAGGTAAAAATAGCCTTCAATACTTTTGGTGACAGCGGTATTTAGGTTTATGCCTCCGGACATTAAAACATTGTGTAATGCTTGGTCCTTTGGGTTTTGCAGGAGTGCATAAGAAGCACCCAATTGGAAGTAGGTAGAAAACCTCTCGTTTGAGAAGCTAGCCTTATTGATATACCTGTTAAAATTAAAACTTGTTGCGCAAACTCCTTTTAAAGAATTTGTCATGAGTGGATAGTCAATGCTAAGCGTACTGAAATAGGAACGCCCGAAACAACCTGTGTTTAGAAGGACGAAGACCATCAGGGTTTTTGCTTTGGCGAGGTAATTCATGGATTAAAGCTAGTGTTTTACGATAATTTTTTGACTAAAGTATAATTCATTTTTTTTTTCTTTTTTTATTCACCTATGGGTTACAAATAAATTCGTCATTATCATCAATATAAGTTATGCTAACAGATCGATAATCTCCTTCTTCTGTTGATAGATCGGTAAACCCAAATTCAACCTCGGCAATTTCATCAAGAGTTTTTATTTCCCAACCTTGTTTCCTATCAATTTCAAAATTGAGTTGAATATTTCGGCACTTATTGTCTGAATCACTGATTTATTTTGATTACGCAGATTACACAGATTTATTGCTTGCATGGATTCAAAATCCGTGTAATCCATTGATCCGTCTAATCTGTGGTTAGGACAATTTAATCTGTGATTCAGACATTCATTTTCTTTCATAACACCAATCTTTTAAAGGTTAAACTTTTGCTCCCAAAGTTGATGAGCAATCCAACCTCCAATTTGTAGGCTTTCAGGTAGTTTAAGGCCTGTGCCAAATGCACATCTTCTAACTGAATAATGGCTTTTATTTCAACCAATACTTTTCCTTCAACCACAAAATCAGCCCTGCGGGTGCCAATGGGTTCCGCCAGGTCTTTATAGTAAATTTCTTGTTCTATCTCTCTGGCAAATTCTAATCCTGCTTTTAGCATTTCATAAGCCAAAGCCCTTTGGTAAATTACTTCCTGAAAGCCATTGCCCAAAAATTTATGCACCTCGAAGGAAGATCCGATGATTTTCTCCGTAATATCTTTGTATTTTAATTCAGTACTCACAATCCCTGAAATTTATTAATCCATCTAATCTGTGATTTAGACCCTTAAGTTTGCAATCTTTTCAAACACCTCCGCTTGGAGTTGCTATTGGTTTTTAAGGCATCTGTTACATTCGTGTAAAGTTAAAAATTTTGCTGGTTTTTATCAAAGGCTTTTTAGCAAAGTGTGAGAAATGTCCAATTGTGAAAATTGGTAGGAGAGGGATTAAAATCCATCCTTTTTTAAAATTCAATTTTCTATAACAATATCATCCCTTCTGGACTTAGTATCCCCACCGGCTTAGCGATTGCAGTGGAAAGCCCCCGAAGGCTGGCTAGGACAATGTGCTAAATTTTTGCGCTGGGCCTAAAGCAAGCCGGAGGGGCTTGGAACGAAAAGCGCGACCGCTTTTTCTTTTTTATGGCCCCACGAATGAAAGTGATGGTTCTGTTTTTTTGCTGATAATACCTTTGGCGAAAAAGCGGGAAGCCCCTAATTATTCAACGGCTTTTCTTAGTGCAAAAGCTGCGCTATGCTGTCGCGCCAAATTAACATCATTACCCCTGCCAAAGCCACCAATGCCGCCATGACCACAGGCCAGGTGATTTTTTCTTTGTAAAGCAACCAGGCAATTGGTATGGCCATTACGGGCACGACCGAAAAGATGGTTTGCGCTATGCCCGCTTCTAACAATGATACCGTTTTCAACGATAAGCTTACTCCCAACACCGGTCCAAACAAGGTACCCGCCATAATCATCCAAATGCCCCGCGTGGGTCCTTTGATGATTTCGCGATGCAATTGAAAAAATTGGTTGCGCAACAATACGAATGCATACAAAACCGCAGTGCCAATAATCATCCTGATCCATGTGGCATGAATGGGATCTAAGCCATTGTTGGGATGATAAGAAAAGCCTTTTTTAGCGCATACAAGGCCAGCTCCCTGACAAATGGCGGCCAATACTGCATTGCTGATACCACGCGCTGTAAAGCTATATTTTGAGCCTGCTGTGGCCGTTGCCCTGAATTGTTGTAACAACAAAATGCCCATGATGGTGACCAACATGCCGGCTACGCCAATGATATTGACTTCTTCGTCCAACATCAACCATCCTAACCAAAAAGCCGCACCAGGTGCCAGTGTGGCAAAGATGCTGCTGTTGCGTGCGCCCATGGTACTGAAGGCCGAGAAGGAAAAGTAATCGCCAAGACTTAAGCCCACAAAACCTGATAAGCCTAGCCAAAACCATGCTTCGGGTGCAGGAAAACTAAAAAGGTAATGCAGACTATATCCGTTTGCCAGCATTAAAAATAGCATGAGCAATATGGTTGCCAACATCAGCCGAAAGGTGTTGATGCTGTTGGCTCCGTAGTATTTTCCGGCTTCGGCAAAAGGAAAGATGCCAATGGCCCATGATAATGAGGTTAGGAAACCAAAGAGAATACCCGTCATGCAGGCTCGTTTTTAAAGATGGCACTGCCTATGCGAACCATGTTGCTGCCATGTTGCAAGGCGAGTTCATAATCTCCGCTCATGCCCATGGAGAGCGTGTTTAAGAAGGTATATTGTTCTGCAACTTTTTGATAGTATTGTTGCAAGGAAGAAAACTCTTTTTCTATTTGTTCTCTGCTTTCTACATTGCTGGCCATGCCCATGAGACCGCAAATGGTTACATGCTCAAATTTTCCATCTTGATATTGTTGCAGCAATGCGTTTGCTTCGTGATGGTCGAGCCCGAATTTGCTTTCTTCTGTGGCAATATAAATTTGTAACAATACCCTTGGCTTGATACCCGCTTTACCGGCTTCTTTGTTGATTTCATGCAGTAGCTTTTCGGAATCTACGCCATGAATCAAGTCGACATGCGGAAGGATTTGTTTTACTTTATTGCTTTGCAAATGGCCGATCAAATGCCAGGCTACATCATTAGGAAACAGTGGCTTTTTGCGAAGTATTTCTTGCACCCTGTTCTCTCCAAAAACCCGATAACCTTGTTGGTAAACTTCTTGCATTTCTTCTTCGCTGCGCGTTTTGGTAACCGCTACCAAAGTGGCTCTGCCCTTTATTTGCAAGGCAATGTTTTCTAAATTTTTTTGAATGCTCATGGCTGCTTTCGTCAATCCTGATGCATGTTGTAAATGAGCAGCCCACTGCGTAGTTTGGGCTCTACATAGGTCGATTTGGGTGGCATGATGCTGCCTTCTTCGGCCACGCCTTTGAGTTGTTCCATGGTGACCGGATATAGCGCAAAGGCAGCTTTCATTTTTCCGGAATCTACCATTTGCTGCAGGGCTTTTAGTCCTTTGGTGCCATTCACAAAAGCTATTCTTTTGTCGGTTTTTAAATCCTGAATGCCAAGGATGGGAGCAAGGACCAAATCTGTGAGCAACGCAGCATCCAGTGTTCCGGCTGCTTTTTCGCTGCTGATCAAATGCGGCTTGATGGTAAGTTTATACCAGTAACCTCCCAAATACAAGGATATTTCATGCAAGGCAGCAGGCTTGTATTCTAGTTCGCCTTTTTCTTCTACCACGAAATTTTCTTTGAGCAATTCAAGAAAATCTTCTTCGTAATGATGATTCAAATCGGTGACAACGCGATTGAAGTCATAAATTTTTAGTTCTTTTTCTGAGAAGATGGCGGTGAGGAAGTAGTTGAAGGCATCGGTATTTTCGCCCGGCTTGGCATGTTTGTGTTTGAATTTAGACAACAAAACAGATGAGGCAGAACGGTGATGTCCATCGGCTATGTAAAAGTTTTCATGCTGTTGAAAGCAATGGTCAATTTTTTCTTTCAATTCTTTTTCGCTAATGGACCATACCTGGTGCCGGAGTCCATCATTGGTGCTGAAATCATACAAATGGTTTTGTGCACAAATGTCATCCATGATTTGTTCAAGAGCCTTGTCTTGCCGGTGAAACATTAACACCGGCTCTGCATTAAAGTCGCATATTTGCAGGTAATGCATGAGTTTTTCTTCGCGCTCGGTAAGGGTTTGCTCGTGAATTAATATTTTGCCATTTTCGTAGTCGTTTACTGATACAAGAGCAATGATGCCGGTAAAAGATTTTTCTTGATTGCTTTGGCGATAGATGTAAAAACAATCTTGTTGTTCTTTTTCGAAAATACCTTCGGCCAATCTCTGTTCCAAATTACTTTTGATGGTGCGGAGGAAAGCAGTGGTTTGTACTATTTTATTTTCGGGATAGCTTTCGCCCGGTTTAATAACTCTTAAAAAGGAGAAAGGGTTGAAGGTCCATTCATATTTTAGCTCGTTGGGTTGATAGCTTTCAATGGATTTGGAAACCACGAGGTGGACTTTGTGTTTAACCGGCCGGATGGCTTTAAAGGGATATAATTTGGGCATTGTGCGCTGATGTTAGCGCAAATATAAGGATAAGGACTTTGGATAGAGGTGGGGGACTAAAATTGTTGTGTGTTCTTTGTTGGGCATGAGCGAGCCATGGAATAATTTTTGGGCGGAAATCGAATCCATTATATAAGAATTACTATCTTTCGGTTTTGGTTCTCACCGAAAAAGGTAGTTGACGGATTTGTTGTACGGATTTTAGTTGAATGATGTATGAAAAAGAACATAGGCACTGCCGATAAGGCTTTGAGAATATTTTTGGCCATTGCACTGGTGGCCCTTTCTTCTACGAATCTGATGGGATGGAAGGCCTTTTCAGCCTGTTTATTGCTTGCAGGTTTTCTGATTTTAACCGCCTTTTTGGGTTTGTGTATCTTTTATCTGCCTTTCGGTTTTTCTAGCCGCAAAGATTAATTTCAGAAAACTTTCTCTTGTGTAACAAAAGTAGCAAAAGGACTTTCGGGCCGGAAGTACTTTTGTGCTGTTCAAATTAAAAACAATTTTATGGACCTGAAGGAACTCATCACACAAAAGAGTGCAAGCATTATTGATGTAAGAAGTCCGGAGGAATTTATGGGCGGCCATGTTGAAGGCTCCGTGAATATTCCACTACACGACTTGAATGATCGGCTTGATGAAATCAAACAAATCGGCAAACCATTGGTACTGTGCTGTGCATCGGGCAACAGAAGTGGCATGGCTGCCAACTTTTTAAGTCAGCAAGGCCTTGAGTGCTACAATGGTGGATCTTGGCTGGATGTGAATTATTATCAATCTCAAATGGCATAATCATGATCAATACCATTAAGAAATTACTGGGTCTTGGACCCAAAGCGGATTTTGCAGCCCTGGTTCAACAGGGTGCCATCATCTTGGATGTTAGGAGCAAGGGAGAATTTGCAGGCGGCCATATCAAAGGTGCCATCAATTTACCGGTGGATAGCTTGCGCAATAACCTGGCTAAATTGAAAGACAAAAATACGCCCATCATTACCTGCTGTGCCTCGGGCATGAGAAGTGCATCGGCCAAGGGAATCCTGCTTTCGAATGGATTCAAAGAAGTACATAACGGAGGAAGCTGGTACAGTCTGCAAAATAAAATCAAATGAACCGTGCAACTTTATTAACCGGCTGGACCTTTTTAAGGATACTGCGTTTGGGCATGGGCATTTTGTTTGCCATCCAGGCCATACAATTTCGCGAGGCATTGGCTGGCTTTGTATCGGTTTTTTTCTTGTTTCAGGCCATTACCAATACCGGCTGTTGCGGTGCTTCCGGCTGTGAGGCGCCTGCTTTTGAAGCAAGAAAAAAGGAGGGTATTGATGATGTTGTTTTTGAAGAAGTAAAAGCCAAAGAATAAGGGATTCGCATTATTATCCGGTGGATTTATTTGGACCGCAGATAGAAAGGATCTTTTGTACTCGGCTGATGTTCAACAAAGTTTCGAAGTGGCTACACCGCCTCAGTTAGAGGGGATTTGGTCGCCCAAGCATTTGCTCACCGCTGCGGTAAGGTCTTGTTTGATGACTACTTTTTTTTCGATAGCAGAAAAATCACGCTTGCCGTTTAATGCTTTTTCGTGCAAGGCCAATGGTAAGCTGAATAGCTGAAAGGAAGTTTACTTTAACACCTCATGTTGGC
>JBILVQ010000168.1:0-6662 GCA_044370375.1 Bacteroidia bacterium | reverse complement strand
TCCATTAGAAAACCCTGAGGTAACAATGGAGGCATTGCTGCCATGGCCGGTATAATTGATTAAGCCGGCACCATTTCCTTCAAGGATAGCGGTAACTTCAGCGGGGTTGGGGTTGGAGGCATCGTCTAGGCCACCATGGTTACCATCAAACAATTCGTGAATTCCGGTATAGGTTGCTGCATTTAAAACAGTACCCAACCCACGGGAATGTTCCCAATCCATTTGGTTGTCATCACCAGGTCCTTCATCGGAGGCGATGCAAATGGCATTCGACAACCAGGTAGCGGAGGAAGAAATGTCGCGTTCATACCAAATAGATTTTTCAACCATGGTGCTCACTTCTGCGGCTGTTTCGGCAGAGAACCTGCCCATCAACAATTCGGGATAAGCATCGTTACCGGCAAGGTAAGCATAATCGTTATCGCTCGGTCCTGAGGTAATATACATCGGACTGATTTGTGGTGCATCGCCAACCAATAGCACAAAGGTCCATGCCTCTGTAGGAAAATTATTTTGAATATAACTTTTTAAGCCTGCCGGAGTTCCACCTGCGGTGCTATAATCTATCATTTCTACCTTCATCCCTCTTTGTGTTTTCCATGCTACAAAAGGCTGCATGGCACTAAGGAATGCAGGATCATTGTGACACACAATCAGCATTGAACCTTCATCGCTTAAGGGTGAATATTTCGTATAGGAGCTTCCATTCAAGAATTGGCGGTTCATGATTTCTTTCCATTCATTGCTGAGTGGTAAATTAACAAGGTATTGGGGCAATGGATTGGTTCCGCTAAGGGTTGTTTTTTCCATTTTTATGGTCAGAGAAGAATATACCCTTAAAACTTTGGTAACCGGGTTATAGCGGAAGGCGTTAATTTGAAGCGCTGCACCTCTTGCCGAACGCATAATATAAGGAGTTCCGAGGCGAATGGTTTGTGCCGGAAAGAATTGATTGCTTTGGTAGGCCGGTCCGTAAGTATAGGGTACATTGGCCGGATTGATGGGTCTTTTAATATTTCCTTTGGCCGGTATTAAATCTACATTTGGAATATCGGTAAAGGTAGAATCAATCACCGTTGCGGTCCAGTTTCCATCGGGTCCTAGCAAGAGTGATTCGCTGCTGTACCAGGTTTCAGGCATGCCTTTGCTTAAATGGGCCATCATTCCTTTGGCATCAATTTTTTGCTTTCCGTTGGGAAGGTTAACCAATTGAAAAGAAGGAAGCTGGTGTTGAAGAATTATCCTTGTGCCGGGAACTTCGGATAATAGTTGGGTTTGTGCTAAACCTTTCCATGAAAAAGAAACAAGAACAAGAAATGAGGCTAGCAAATGGAAAATAGTGCGCATGATCTTTGATTTTCAGCAGGATAAATATTCGTCTAAGATATAAAAAAGCATTTGAAGAAAAAAAAAGGAGAAAAAAAAAGGGATTTTTGCAGAATAAAAAAAAAACGTATCATTGTGCTCTCATTCGAGATTAGAGACACCATATCGTTTGTCTCTTTTGAAAATTTCTCCCCAACATTTTGTATCGAAACACCATTCTCATCATTCTTATTATTGCATGTTTACAAGCGCTGAATTAAGCGGTAAGTTGGTCAATGAACTTAGAACCATTGCCAGCGAGCTTAAAATTCCCAATAGCGAAAGCTTAAAAAAGCAGGAGCTGATTGAACAAATTCTATTGTCAGGTAAAAAAGAAACGGTTGCACCATCAAGGGCGAGAAGACCTCGTGCTGCAGGAACCTCGGCAACAGTAACAGAAACCGACAAAACACCCGTTGGCAGCAGTCAGCCGGGTAGCATAAAAACGCCACCGCCCATTGCCGAAACCACCAAAAGAACACCCCGAGGTCGCAAGCCTGGTAATGTTCCTGTGGACAATGATCCTATTTTAGATTTTGCTGCCGAATCAAGTCTTGATGAGTTGCGCGAACAGGAGATTTTAAAGGAAAGGGAAAAAGCAGCTATTCAGCAAGAGCTACCTTTGGTAACCAATGAGGATGATGCCGATGAGGAGGATGATGACGATGATGATTCCGCAGATGCACAGGAAGAAACAACCGGCAAGAATGATGGTGTTACACCCACTCAGCCGCTTGTTCAAGAGCCTGTGAAACCTTTAACAGGCAGTGTACCGCCGGTTCAGCAAGGATTCAGGGAACGCCAGAATTTTCAGCGCGAACCTTTTTCAAGGCCTGAAAGAACCCGTGATGAACAGCAGGGGCCGCCAATTCAACAAGGTCAACAACAACAGCAAAACCAAGGGCAGCCTTCACGCCCTTATGGAAATAATCCTCCTCAACAGGGCGGGCAGCAAGGATTTCAGCAAAATCAACAAAGCCAACAACAGGGTGGGCAACAAGGATTTCAGCAAAATCGTCAACAACGATTTGAACGTAAACCACCACAAGAGCCCTTGTATAATTTCGATAACATTGTTTCCTGCGAAGGGGTTTTAGAAATTATGTCGGATGGTTATGGATTTTTACGTTCTGCCGATTATAACTATTTGAATTCTCCTGATGATGTTTATGTATCGCAGCAGCAAATTAAAATGATTGGTCTAAAGACCGGTGATACAGTGCGTGGAAGCGTTCGTCCACCCAGAGAAGGAGAAAAATATTTTCCGCTTATTAAAGTTGAAAGCATCAACGGAAGAGAGCCATCCTATGTGCGCGACCGTGTTCCATTCGATTTTTTAACTCCGCTTTTTCCGTACGAAAAATTTAAGTTAACAGGGCACCCCAGCAGCAGCATGAGCTCCAGGGTGGTTGATTTATTTACACCCATAGGTAAAGGTCAGCGTGGTTTAATTGTTGCACAACCTAAAACCGGTAAAACGGTATTGTTAAAGGAAATTGCCAATGCTATCGCCTATAATCATCCAGAAGTTTATTTGATTATTTTGCTGGTAGATGAACGTCCGGAAGAGGTTACAGATATGGCCCGCAGCGTTAAAGCGGAGGTGATCTCCTCTACCTTCGATGAGCCTGCCGATCGACATGTAAAGATTGCCAACATTGTATTAGAAAAAGCAAAACGTTTGGTTGAATGCGGACATGATGTGGTTATTTTGTTAGACTCCATCACGCGTTTGGCCCGTGCCTACAATACCGTTCAGCCTGCTTCAGGAAAGGTATTATCGGGTGGTGTAGATGCCAATGCATTGCACAAACCCAAGCGCTTTTTTGGTTCTGCAAGAAAAATTGAAAATGGAGGTTCCCTTACTATCCTCGCCACAGCCTTGACCGAAACCGGTTCAAAAATGGATGAGGTTATTTTCGAAGAGTTTAAAGGAACCGGCAACAGTGAATTACAACTGGAGCGTAAGATTGCGAACAAACGGATATTCCCGGCCATCGACATTGTTGCCTCCAGCACGCGTAGGGATGATCTTTTGGTGGATAAAGAAACTTTGCAACGCTTGTGGATTTTAAGAAATCACCTGGCCGATATGACTCCGCTGGAAGCCATGGAATTTATGCGCGACCGAATGAGAAATACCCAATCGAACGAAGAGTTTTTAATTTCAATGAACTCTTAAACCATAAAAGGGCAGTTAAAATGAATCCCTCAGGCACCTCGTATCTCTGGTTTTTAAAGGATACAAGGAGAAGTCGGATTTTTTTCTGCCATTGAAAAAAACATGATGCAGGCCTATCGAACAAGCTTTTTGCTTGGCATTGTTTCAGGACTTTTTGGTTTGTTATGGATGATTCTTTCGGCACTGTATGCTGCTGAAGGTTCTCCTATACAATTGATGGCTGGCCCTATCAGTCTTTTGGTTTTGGGTGTTTGCATTGTGGTAGAAATGTTTCTTTTAAGAAAAAGACATGCGGGAGAAAAACTAAGTTTTGGCACGGCCATGCGCAGCGGACTGCTGATAGCTCTTTTTACTTCTATTTTGCTGACCATTGGCAGTTACATTTATTGCACCCAAATAGAACCTGATTTTGCCGAACTGATGATCAGTCGCTCCGAAGCTTATTTTGCCAAAGAGGGTAAGTCGGCCGAAGATATTGCCAAAAACAGCGAAATGTTGCGCGAGGCCTTTACCTTGAAGGCTGAATTAAACAAGACCTTTGTTGGCACCATGTTGATGGGCTTTTTGTTTTCGTTGATTTTTTCGCTGGTATTTTCGAATCGTAAATTCGGAACCGTGGAATAGGCCCATTAGGAATCCATAAGCATTTTATAAATTTCGTTTAAATGGCTAGCATCTAAAATTTAGCGGCTGCTTCTCTGCTCATTGGGTCATCAGGGTCGGAAATTGCTGCTTCAATAATTCCTTAAATTCAGGGTACAAACAAAAGCAATTATTCATTCTCCTTGATTACCTTTGCAGCTATGTTTAAAGGATTGCCCTGGGAGCATCTTCCCTTCAATGTTGTTGCCACCACTCATTTTGGATTAGAACAGGTTTTACAGCGCGAATTGTACGAAATGGGATTTGAGGATATTAAAATCCTGAATCGTGCCGTTTCTTTCAAAACCGATTTGCCGGGTCTTTATAAAGCCAATTATTGTTCGCGTTTGGCGCTGCGTTTTTTGGTGCCGGTTTTGGAGGCGGAAGTAACCAATGCACAACAATTGTTTGATGTGGTGAATGCTTTCCCCTGGTGGACGGTTTTTAAAGTAGAAAAAACTTTTGCCATAGAATCGAAAGTCAACCAAGTGGAGTGGGTAGATAATTCCCAATTTGTTTCTTTAAAAGTGAAAGATGCCATTGTGGATGCCTTCCGCGATGAAACCGGCAAACGCCCATCGGTAAACAAAGAGAAAACCGATATCGGCATTGTGGTTCATTTGTTTAAAGAGCGTTTGGTAATATCGCTAGATAGCACCGGTCCGTCTTTGCATTTACGCGGATACCGTACCGAGGGTCACATGGCACCGGTAAACGAGGTGTTGGCGGCCGGAATCATTGCCATCAGCGGATGGGATAAAAAAAGTGAATTGATTGATTTCATGTGTGGGTCGGGTACCCTCTTGATTGAGGCTGCTTCTATGGCCCGACAAATTCCTCCGGGGAATTTGCCGCGCAAATATTGTTTTATGCATTGGCATGGCTTTGATTTTCCTGCCTTCGAAAAAATGAAGGAAAAAGCTCAGGAGAACATCAAAGAGTATTGTCCGCCCATTTCGGGTTGCGATATTTCATTTGGTGCCGTCAGGGCTGCCCGTGCGCATATCAATACCTGCGGGCTGGAGGAAAATATTCGCGTTCAGCCTTCCTCTTTTACCGAGAAGAAGCCTGCCTTCGAAAACGGATTTGTTATCAGCAATCCTCCCTATGGCGATCGCTTAAATGAGGATGATATTAGGACATTGTACAAATCGATGGGTAATCATTTGAAACAAAACTATGCAGGATTTGAAGCATGGATTTTTACCGGCAGTCCGGAAGGTATGAAGAGTGTAGGACTTCATCCTAAACGCAAAATAGAATTGTACAACGGTCCGATTGAATGTAGGTTGTTAAAGTATGAATTATACAGTGGAACCAAGAAGACCGGCAAGAAACCGATTATTAAAGAAGAAGAAGATTAATGGCTAAAAAGAAAGGAAAAAAGCAGGATGCAGACGATGAAATGCCTGCCGCAAAAATTGACAGAAAGAATTTAGCCAAAGCGCTGCAGCTTTTTAATTTTATCAAACCCCTTCGCGGAAAATTTCTGCTGGGTTTGGTCTTTCTGTTTTTAACAGGAGCCACGGCCATCGTGTTTCCCCGCTTGTTGGGAAAATTGATTGATTCGGGCAGTGTTTCGATGGAGATGATCAATACTACCGGAATATGGTTGTTGGTCTTGTTTGCACTGCAATCATTGTTTTCTTATTTCAGGGTTGTTTTGTTTGTGCAGGTTACTGAAGCCCTGTTGTTTGCGTTAAGAAATGCGGCCTATGCCCGTTTAATAAAAATGCCTTTGTCGTTTTTTGCAAGTCGTAGGGTAGGTGAGTTGAACTCACGTATTTCTGCCGATCTGTCGCAGATTGGTGATACCTTCACCATCAACCTTGCCGAATTTTTGCGTCAGTTGATCATCATCATTGGTGGAATTGTTGCTTTGTTTTTTACCTCCATCAAACTGGCGGGTGTGATGTTGGCCATTATTCCTGTTGTTGCGGTATTGGCGGTAATTTTTGGTCGATATATTCGCAAGCTATCGCGCCAGGTGCAGGATGCCATTGCCGATTCTAACACCATTGTTGAAGAAACCTTGCAAGGCATTAGCAATGTAAAAGCTTTTACCAACGAGTTCTTCGAAATCTTTCGTTACGAAAAAAAAACAGCCGATATCAAAGCCCTTGCCATCAAGGGTGGAAAAGCGCGGGGAGCATTTTTTTCGTTCATCATCTTTTGTTTGTTTGGCGCCATTATTTTGTTGATTTGGTTTGCAGTTCGATTGGAAACACAAGGAGAATTAACGCATGGTACCATGATTGAATTCATGATGTACACCATTTTTGTGGGCGCCTCTATTGGTGGAATTGCGGAACAATATTCACAAATTCAGAAGGCCTTGGGTGCAACAGAAAGGGTATTGGAAATACTCAAAGAAGAGCCTGAGCCTGTCCATGAGGCTGACAAGGAAAACAAGCATAAATTGTTGGGAGCAGTGCGTTTTGATCAGGTAAATTTTGCCTATCCATCGCGACTG
>JBILVQ010000023.1:0-22231 GCA_044370375.1 Bacteroidia bacterium | reverse complement strand
TTCCGTTTAAATCTTTCGTTCATTCTTCACCAAAGGATTTCCATTTCAATCCCAAACGCAAAACTCGCTGCATAAAATGAACTTGCGATTTAATACAAAACTTGCAGAAGGTTATTCTAGTAATTCGCAAATCGCAAGAGTTTTAACTGAGAATTGGGTTAAGGAAAATTCATTTTGCCCTTGTTGCGGCCTAGTTACATTGAATGAATTTGAGAACAACAGACCAGTTGCGGATTTTTACTGTAAAAATTGTTCTGAAGAATTTGAGTTAAAAAGCAAAAACGGAAAATTTTCTACTACAATAAATGACGGAGCCTATTCAACAATGATTGAAAGAATAAATTCAAATCAAAATCCTAATTTTTTCTTTTTAACATATTCTAATAAATGGCTAGTTGAGAATTTCCTTATTATTCCAAAGCAGTTTTTTACAACAGAAATTATTATCAAAAGAAAACCACTATCAACCACTGCAAAACGTGCGGGCTGGATTGGCTGTAATATTGACATTTCGAATGTTGCGGAGGCAGGGAAAGTTTTTTTAGTAAAAAACTCTAAATGGGTTGACAGAAAAATTGTAGAAATTTCGTTTAATAAAACATTGTTTTTAAGAGGAAAATCAACCGAATCCAAAGGTTGGATTTTAGATTTAATGTCTTGTGTTGATTTAATTAACAAAGAAACTTTTTCGTTAGAAGATATCTATAAATTTGAAGATAAACTCAAATTGAAACACCCTAGCAATAATTTCATCAAAGACAAAATAAGACAGCAACTTCAAGTATTGCGGGATAAAGGAATAATTGAATTTGTAAGTCGTGGTAATTATAAAAAAATCAAATATGAAAACATTTAAAATTGAAGTAAAAGAAACACTTTCAAGAATTATTGAAATTGAAGCCAATTCTATGGATGAAGCATTTTCAAAGATTCAAGATTTATACAAGAAAGAAGAAATTGTGCTAGATTCTGATGATTATGTTGAAACAGAGTTTTTAAAATCAGAATAGTAAAAGATGTCAAACATAAGTCCAAATAATTCCGATTTTATTTTATACACTTCTCAAGATGGTGAAGTAAGGGTGGATGTTTTTGTTAATGATGAAACAGTTTGGCTCACACAAAAGGCAATGCAGGAATTGTTTGAAAGGTCAAAATCATCAATAAGTGAGCATATTAGTAATATTTTTAAGGAAGGAGAGTTAGAAGAAAATCAAGTTGTTCGGAAATTCCGAACAACTGCCGGTGATGACAAAGACTATGAGTTTTCATATTACAATCTTGATGTAATTATATCAGTTGGCTACAGAATCAAATCTCACAGAGGAACTCAATTTCGTATTTGGGCAACCAAAAGGTTAAAAGGATTTTTCATCAAAGGATTTGTTTTAAATGATGAAAACATTTGGATTAGCTGAACAATCCACAATATTCTTTCGATCCGACAAATCTTGACAGAATTAGGCTTTAAAATTTTAAACATAATCACTTAGGAATAAACCCATCCCTACCGAATTTTTCTTGTCAATATTATACTTACAAGGTACTAGCCTGAATTTTTTAAACAGATTAAAAATAGATTTTTACCTTTGAAAGAAAATCGCAATAAAAATATATTTTTGTTGTAGAAAAAAGCAGGTTAGCCTAAATTCTAGATATGCCTCAATAAAAGCAAAGAAATTCAAACATTCTTTCACTTAAAATGTTAATCTAGATACAAAAACAAGAAAATAATGACAACTCCAATTGAAAAAATTAAGAAAACAATTGAACCCTTAAGGGAAGAGATTATTAATCATAAAGTTTATTCAGCTATTAAAGACATAGACGACTTAAAAGTATTTATGCAATTTCACGTATACGCTGTTTGGGACTTTATGTCTTTGTTAAAAACGCTACAAAGCAACTTGACTTGTACATCAGTACCTTGGTTTCCTAAAGGAACAGCAGACACAAGATTTCTTATTAATGAAATTGTTGTTGGAGAAGAGTCGGACATAGACCTAAATGGCATAAGAAAAAGTCATTTTGAATTGTATTTAGATGCAATGAAACAATGCGGTGCAGACACTTCTAAAATTGAAGTTTTTACAGAAGTATTAAAAAATACCGGCAACTTTGACTCCGCTTATTTAGCTTCAGAAACTCCCAAGGAAGCAAAAGATTTTGTTGACTTTACTTTCAAAGTCATTGAAAGTGGAAAAGACTATTTGCAATCAGCAATTTTTACTTTTGGACGTGAAGACCTAATTCCAGGAATGTTCATCTCAATAATAAATGAAATGCATAAGAAATTTCCTGACGACATTTCTTTTTTTAAATACTATATCGAAAGACACATTGAAGTGGATGGAGACCACCATAGCCATCTTGCTATTCAAATGACAACCAATCTTTGTAAAGACAACGAACAGTATTGGAAGGAAGCGGAAGAAGCAGTAATGAATTCATTAAAACGAAGAATTGAATTGTGGAATGGTGTGTACAAACAGTTGACAGAAAAAACAACTGCAGCTAAACGTTTAGCCGAGTAGACGAAAAAGACCCTCCCCGACCCTTGTCTGCATGAGCAAGGCTTTTATGTTCTATTTGGTGTTGCCTAAAACCTAGGCTTCAAAACGGAAACCCTCGGGAATTAGGTAGGGCTTGCATTTTTGTTATGGCTGCATTTTGATCTTGGCTTCATCAGGACGAGGGCTACCAACAATATGATTAACAAAGGAATATGGTTGTTTACATCACGGTCTGCGGTTATCAACCATATTTTTTTTTGGAGATACAAGTAAAGTCACATACCTTTGATAGTATCAAATGATATTATCAATGATGCCACCTTATGACATAACTCCTAAGATTCTAAAGCTTATAAGTTCTATCTCTGAGAAAATTGGGGAAGGAAACGCTAATTACCTTAGCAAACAATCGCCTCAACTGCGCAAAAAAAATAGAATAAAAACAATACAATCTACTTTACAAATCGAAGGGAATACACTAACTGAAGATCAAATTACCGCACTGATTGATAACAAGAGGGTAATTGGACCTGCGAAAGATGTTTTAGAAGTTCAAAATGCAAACAAAGTGTACCATGAACTCATTAAATATAAACGGTTCTCGGAGAAAGATTTTTTAAAAGCTCATGCTTCATTCATGAAGGGCTTGATCAAAAATGCAGGTAAATACAGAAATCAAAATGTAGGTATTGTAAAAGGTAAAGATATCAAACATGTTGCTCCTCCATTTAAGAATGTACCTTATTTAATGGAAGCCTTGTTTGAGTATCTAAAAGATGACCAGGAACTGACATTAATAAAAAGTTGTGTCTTTCATTATGAAATGGAATTTATACATCCATTCCTTGATGGCAATGGCAGAATGGGCAGATTATGGCAGACTGTGATTCTTATAAATGATTATCAAATATTTGAATTCTTACCGCTTGAAACATTGATAAGTGCAACGCAGGCCGAATATTATAAATCGCTTTCAATGAGCGATAAGTCAGGAAAATCAACGCCTTTCATTGAATATATGTTAGGAGTAATTGAAAAATCACTATCCCAGTTGCTTAATTACAATAATAGAATTCTAAAGGACACTGACAGATTGGAATACTTCTTACATCAAGGGCATAAAGAATTCAGTCGAAAAGATTACATGAATGTATTTAAAGATATAGCTTCGGCTACAGCAAGTCGAGATCTTAAAAAAGGAATTGAGTTAAAACTATTTAAAAGTTCTGGAAAGTTGAACAAAACAAGGTACATCGTTAAATAAATACTTTTGCTAATCAAGTAAGGCAGGGGACTTCTTGAACCTTGTCCTTTGATTTTATAGCGTTCAAGATTTTTTGTTCTCCCCTACGGTCTCGCAGAACCATAATAAAACGCTCGTATCATAAGGCTCTTGACTAATATCATTAATCTTTCAGGTTTTATAAATTCCGTAGAAAGTTTTTTTTACAAATTTAATTTGAAAGATGCTTGTTTTGTGCTATTTTTGTTTGAAAAGATCAACAAATTAATGTGGAAGGTTATTTCACAGTATGCCTTTAGAGGAAAATAAGACGACAAAATAAATCACCATTAAGGACTTATATTTAATGCAAGACTTTATAGACCAAGCAAATAAAAATGGTGTAACTCTTCTCGACAAAGGAAGGTGTCAGTTTTGTGGTGCAGACTATCAAAAGGGCATCTATGACTGTATGGACCATTATAACAATGGACTTCAGCTTTTGGACTTTAATAATTCGGAACATCATATATCAAGATTTTTAAGTGTAGATGCGCACGCCTTACAACACCCGGAAATTCATGGCCGATGGAGCAACCATTTTCATTTAACCAGACTGAACTTAATTCTTGAAAAAAAACAACATTGGGATTACAAGAAATCTCCATTGCTAAGCGACTATTTGAATAATTATAAACTAAACAAGCCAAATGAGTTTCTTATTATTCCGAAACCATTAGAAAGAGGAAAAACAACTGCAAAAGACTTGATTAAGGCCACAACGGCAAACGAATGTGTTGAACTGATAAAAAAATGGGCGAATGAGGTATATCATTCCTGGAGTTCTAGCCATTCATTCGTTGCTCAAATTGCAGACGGTTTTTTAAACAATAATTATCTTGAAAAAACCCAAGGAAGAAAAACAACCAAGAGCTAAAAAATTTATCCAGACAGCCTAAAAAGCCTCTCCCACCCCATGTCGGGAAAAGCGAGGAACTTTTGCTCCAACCGGGTTGACTGGATCCTTTGCTTTAAAAGGGATACGCTTGGGTAATAACTAGGCATTCCTTTTGAGTTCCTGTAAAATTTTAACTTGCGATTGAACAGGTTGGAGGTAAGGTTTCTATTCCTATGGCCAATACAATTCTCCTAAAATGTTTTCAGTTTCTCCATGATACCGCTACAAAACATCTCTTTCTTCCCAATATGTAGACATTTAAAGCGTTACCTTTAATCTTGCCATGTTAAAAAAACTACCCTTCCCTCTCCTCCTATTTTCTCTTTGCTCTTCTCTCCTCTTTGCCCAATCATGGCTACCAATCAACGATTTTCCCGGTACAGAACGTGATGACGGTACCTGCTTTAGCATTGGCGACAAGGTCTATTGTGGCACCGGCCTCACGCCTTGGTTTAGTGCCACTGCTGACTTCTACTCTTTTAATCTCAACAATGATAATTGGACCAATTGCGCTCCCCTGCCCTCAGGTATGGAACGCCAATATGCATGCGGCTTCTCCAACAATCAATTGGGTTATGTCTTTGGTGGTATCAATGGTAATAATACCCTCAATGATCTCTGGCAATACAATCCTTCAACCAACACTTGGATAAGTAAAAATCCAATGCCTGCACAAGGACGAATGGGTGCTTGCGCTTTCGTTATCAACGATACCGCCTACATCCTTAGTGGCAAATCAAATCTTCAAATCATCATCGATGAATTTTGGGCCTATTGCTTTTCTTCGGATACCTGGACCTTCAAAGGTGCTCTTCCCTTTGGCGGCAGATGGCGGGCCTCAGCCATCGCAACGCAAAACAAAGGCTACCTACTCTTTGGTCAGGATACATCACAAACTCCACGAAGAGAATTGTTCCAATTTGATCCGATCAATCAATCCTGGACCACCCTCAACCCCTTTCCGCTTCCCGGCAGAAGCTACGCATCCATGCAAATGCTGGATGGTGACCTCCTTGTTTTTGCCGGATTAGATAGTTTGCAAAACTCCCACCAAGATCTCTGGAGTTTCGACCTTGATGCCCTTCAATGGAATGCCCTAAACGCCCTTCCTGCTGCGCCAAGAAGAGGCGGAATGAGCTTTTGTGGTATCAATACTTTTTACTATACCTGTGGTATCAACCAGAGCAATGTGAGACTCAAAGAAACTTGGAAAATAGATTTTCCCACCGCTTTGAATCCTAGCTCCGCAGAAAACACATTAAAAATTTATCCCAATCCATGCGAAGATTTTTTGCTGATAGATACTGGCGAGAAAACAGATCTTCTTCAAGTTGAAATTTGCGACCTCAATGGAAAAAACATACTCAGCCAAAGCATTCGGGGCAAAGAACAAATCGCGCTCAGCTCTTTACCCAAAGGCGTTTACCTGCTGAAAATTTATTCTGAAAAGATGTGGTCAACCAAAAGAATCGTCAAAATCTAAACGTTCTTCACGAAATCACCGACAAGCTTTTACTGCCCCCTTACGATTTTATTTACCCTAAACATTAAAAAAATAGTCAGTAACATCAGCGAAGAGGCTATCATAGCAAGGGTATCATAATGTTCCAATGGCGAGAAATTATCTTTCTGCACAATCACCATTCCTGCCAGCACCGCTCCAAAACCACCTGCAATTTGTTGTAACGATGAATTGATGCTCATGAAAGCACCGCGATCTTCAGCCTTAGGAATGGCAGAGGTAAGCGCCTGCGATGGAATCATCCTACTCATGATAAACAACATCATGACCACATTTACAACAACCACAATGGGAAAAGGTGTTTCCCCGAATTGTGCGTAGATGTTAATGATGATGACCGCTGCTACTGTACAAAGGCTGAATAATTTAAACTTACTCATTTTATCGCTCCACTTACCAATCAAGGGCATCATCACCAATGTTGCTAAACCTGTAATCATAAATAAGTAGGGCAATTGTTCATTGGTAACTTTTAAATTATTGATGGCAAAGGCACTGCCAAAGGGCATCATCATAAATCCTCCTATGGATAGCAAAGCGGTGGTGATAAAACCAATTCGATAATTTTTTTGTGCAAGCGTTTGCCGCAGATGCTGAAAAGCAGACTGACTTTTTTGAAGGGCAAGATGTTCTGCAACCGGCTTCAACTTAAATAATAGCAGCAAGGCCAAAATGCCCGCCATCAAGGCAATCCAGACAAATGGAATCTGCCAGCCGTAAGCATTGGCCAAATACAATCCTATTGGGATGCCCAAAACCTGACTAACACCAAAGCCCATTTGCATAAATCCCATCACCTTACCACGTTGTTGCAAGGAAAATAAATCAGCTACGATGGCCATGGAAATTGAACTGATTACGCCACCAAAAATACCGGTAACAACCCGTGCTGCCACCAACAAGGGAAAAGTTGGTGCAAGGGCACACAACAAGGTACCTACAATAAATCCAACGTAAAAAAACAACAACAATTTCTTGCGGTCGAAATGATCGGCAAAGCCAGCTGTGAGGAAGCCCGAAATACCTGCACTAAATGCATAAGCCGATACAGCTACTCCGAATTGCGATGCAGAAATTCTTAAGGCCTTCATCATGATATCTCCCAAAGGCGACATTACCATAAAATCAAGCATCACCGTAAATAGTGTTCCTGTTAAAAGAAAAATAACCCATTTCTGGTAAAAGGTAAAAGGTGCATTGGTCATAAAGGAACACAATTAAAGAAAAAAATCTTCACGCTTGTTTCTAAAAAAAAGCGTGAAGATTTGATAGCAAAAAAACTTATTTTTAATTAGCAAACTGGTTTTACTAAACCACTACCCTTGCTACCTCACGTTTGCCATCCGCAGTCACCAAAACAAAATAAATACCTGCAGCTGCCGGCATGTTTACTTTTAAATTTGATGTTTGTTGCATTTCGAAAATACGCTCGCCAAGGGCATTGAAAATTTCTACTTGCAACAAAGTGTTGGCCTTCGCTGAAGAAGGGTTCAAAGAAATACTTTCTCCGGCTTTTACCGGATTTGGATAAACCGCCAATAACAATGAATTTGTTTCTTCCTCCATTTGCGTTGGCATTGCACATAACGATTGAACCAATACCGGTGACAGTTGATTTAATGAGGAACCATTCCCTACCGAACCCCATGTGTTATCGCCCCAGCTCCAAACCGTGCCGTCCACTTTACGCGCTAAACAAAAATTTCCCATGGTGCCACCCAGTTCAACAATACCGCTTAAACCCTGCACCATTTGCGGGACAGAACTATTGCTGGTATTGCCAACACCCAATTGTCCGCTGTAGTTCGCACCCCAGGTCCAAACGGTTGAATCGCTTTTCAAAGCAATGGCATGATTAAAACTATTGGCCACAGCAATTACATTGCTAATGCCATTCACTTGAACAGGAAAAATGCCTCCACCACCGGCACCGCATTGACCCCAATAATTATCACCCCAGGCCCAAACAGTTCCATCAGCTTTTACTGCGTAAGAAAAATTTTGTCCTGCTGCAATACTCACTACCCCACTAATTGGAACTTGTGTTGGAACAGCCGAATTACCTAATACTCCAGTACGTAATTGTCCGTTTGAATTATTTCCCCAGGCCCAAAGAGTACTATCGTTTCTTAAAGCCAATGAATGAAAACTGCCACTGGTAATGGTAACAATATTGCTTAAGCCTATGGCTTGCACGGGGGCTAATTCACAATAGCATCCGGTAGCGTTCGCGGTGCCATCACCCAATTGACCGAAAGCATCACTGCCCCAACCCCAAACAGTTCCGTCATCTTTTAAAGCCAATGAACTTAAATTACTAGCAGAAACAGCAATTACATTGTTCAATCCTATTACATCCACAATATTTAAATCGCAAAAACATCCTGTGGTGGTTTGCAGTCCGTTGCCTAATTCGTTGTCGAAGTTTCTTCCGAAAGCTTTGACGGTTCCGTTGTTCATTAGCAACAAGGTATGTGCACCGCCTGCGCTTAGTTTGGCAACGCCACTGATGTTGGGAACAGGAACAGCCGTTGCTTGACACACACAGGAATTGGATGAAACAAATCCTTGTCCTAATTCATTTTGATCATTCAAGCCCCAGGCATTGATGGTGCTATCGGCACAAATAGCAATGCTGTGACCGGTTCCACCTGCAATGAACTGCGCTTTTACAGGTGATAAAAACTGAGGCAACAACAGAATTGTTAATGCCAAAAAAAGTTGTCTAGAAATTTTTTTCATGGGTTAATGTAAGAAGACAAAGGTGAAGTTTTGTGTGTGAATGCCAAAGTACATTCCGGTGGATATCGCAAACGAAGAAAAAAAAATTACTTTTCTTGGTTCTTAAGGCAGACAATAAGAAAAACGAAATTCGAAAATAGAAAAATTAAATTAACCATTCTTGCAAAAGGAGGAGCTCCCTCGGGCCATAATTGCCCGGTCAATACCATTACATTTAAAATCATGAGCAGAATAACCCATGCCTTTTCAGTGTTTTTGTTCTTTAGCATATCGTTTTTGAAGGAATGAAATCTATCATCAAATTAATAAAAATGAATCCAGTGAAAATTTGTTTTTATGTCTATTTTTGTTCTTATCAATATAAAATCATTCCCTAATTGTTATTGCTAATGATGAAAGCTTCTGTTTACAATCGTTATGGCTCACCCGATGTTCTAAAGTTTGAGCAGTTGCCTGTTCCTGAGCCTAAACCCGGCGAAGTACTCATTAGGGTGTATTCAACTACTGTAAACCGCACCGACTGTGGTTTCAGAAAATCGGAATACTTAATTACCCGCCTCTTTAGCGGAATTTTTAAGCCACACATGCGGGTGTTGGGCAATGAATTTTCCGGTGTGATTGAAAAGGCAGGGTCGGGAGTTCATCAATACAAAAAGGGCGATAAGGTTTTTGGATTAAGCACCATGAAGTTTGGTGCTCATGCAGAATACATTTGTTTAAAGGAAAATGGTTCATTTACCCTCATGCCTCCCAATCTATCTTTTAACGAGGCGGCAGCAGTATGTGATGGAATGATGCTTGCCTCTAATTTTATGAAGAAGATTAATTTTGAAAAGCAAAAAAACATAATGGTTAATGGGGCTTCCGGCTCTATAGGTTCTGCGGCTTTGCAATTAGCGAAATATTACGGTGCTAACGTAACAGCAGTTTGTAAAACTGAAAGTATGGATGTTGTAAAAAGTTTAGGGGCCAATACTTATATCGATTATAAAAAAGAGGATTTCACCCAAAGGAATGAACAGTATGATGTAATTCTTGATGCGGTTGGAAAAAGTACATTTTTTAAATGCAAAAAAATATTGAAACCGGGAGGGATTTACATCTCGTCTGAATTGGGCCCTAATTGGCAAAATATTTGGTTGGCTTTAACAACGCCATGGTTGGGTGGTAAAAAAGTATTGTTTCCGATACCTACAGATAGCAAGGAACAAACAGAAATGTACAAATCGATTTTATTGAGCGGAAAATACAAAGCAATCATTGACCGGATTTATCCTTTTGAGAAAATTAAAGAAGCCACAGAATATGTTGAAACCGGTGAAAAAACGGGCAATGTGGTGATTGAAATTTTTAAGGACTAAGCGCTCCTTTTCTCTTGTAAAGCGGATTACTTTTTATTAAAAAAAAACATAGAAGCAAAAGCCTATAACGAAAACCTAAACAGGATTTGTTTTAGGTAAGGGATTGCAGCGGATACCAACCCCGTACAGACGCGATGCCTCGCGTCTCCTCTCATTATAACCTAACACCCAAGCCTGCGCGCACCCTTACCGGGTTGTATGAGCGGAAAGCCCGACCGCCTGCAGGATGGTGTTAATTTAAATATAAATTTAGTACGATGTACTAAAGCCTGATTGAAAACGAAGCAGGCGGTTACCCCCTAATAAAAAAGCAAAGGAAGCTATGCCAGGGCCTCATTCAAATCGGGCATTTCGCCCATTCTTTTTAGTGTACGAATGTGGGAGATTACGGCATCGGAAAGTGTTGTGTTCTCGAGATAAGGAACATGAAACTCTTGTGCAGTTTGTTTTACAATGGCCGATAAGGCAGGGTAATGAGCATGTGATATTTTGGGAAATAGGTGATGCTCTACCTGAAAGTTTAGTCCGCCCAAGTACCACGTTAAAAAAGGATTGCGGGTAGAAAAATTTACAGTGGTATGCATTTGATGTACGGCCCAATCGTTTTCGATGATGCCATGGGTGTTGGGCAATGGATGGGTGGTACCTTCAACGGTGTGGGCCAACTGAAAGGTGGTGGTTAGAATGATTCCGGCCACAAAATGCATTAACAAAAAGCCGGCAACGATTTCATTGAAGGGCATTTTTAAAATAACTACGGGCAGGATAATGGCCACAAATAGATAGCATAATTTCATAAAACTCATGCGCAAAAGGGTGACAACATTTTGAGCTGTTGAGTTGGTGTTCACGCCATTGCGGGTATAACGGATGAATTGAAAAAAATCTTTGAGGGTTACCCAATAAAGGGTTAATACGCCATACAAGACAAAGGCATAAATCCACTGAAACTTAAGGAAGGATGCGCGTTTGGTGTGTGGTGAAAAACGCAAAACGAGTTTATTGTCTATATCCTCATCCATGTGGGTAATGTTGGTGTAGGTATGGTGCAAAATATTGTGTTGCAGTTTCCAATTAAAAACCGAACCACCTAAAAAGTTGAGCACATAAGCCATGAGGGTGTTGATGATTTTGTTTTCGGAATAAGCACCGTGATTGGCATCGTGCATAACGCTCATGCCTACTCCGGCCATGCCAAATCCCATGATGGACCATAACACCAATTGCCAGGCAAAGGGAATGGGCATGCTAAGCATAAGAACAAAGGGCAAAAGATAGATGGACAGCAGCACAAAAGTCTTGAGCCAAATATCGGCATTGGAATAGCGGTTGATGTTGTTTTGATCGAAATAGGACTCTACTCTGCTGCGGAGTACAGGAAAAAATTGTACCGGATCGGGAGCCGAAAATTTAACCTTGCTTTTTTTTCTCATGTTGGTTTAATTGATTGAAAAAACACACACCGAAAAAAAGTACTGAATTGAGCGGGCTTTAACAAGGTTTAAAGATACGGATAAAAATAGGAATCACAAAAATAGACAAGACGAATGAGGAAAAAAGTAATTTAAGACAAAAAAAAAGGATTAAGCTTGGAGCGCTTTGTCTTGAAAAAAATGGTTCAAAACATTTCAATAGCAAGGCTTTTGAGTTACAAATACTGTAAAGATTTGGCTATATTTGCGCCCTGATTTTTTCTTATGGAAATAACAATTACATTGCCTGACGGGGCGCAGCGAAAGGTTGCTTATGGCAGTTCGGCCATGGATGTGGCCAAAAGTATCAGTGAAGGATTGGCACGCCAGGTGGTGGCGGCTAAGGTTAATGGTGAGGTATGGGATGCTACCCGCCCCATTACCACGGATGCTACGCTTTCGTTACTGAAGATTGATGATGCAGATGCGCAAAATACCTTGTGGCACTCAAGCGCTCACTTGATGGCCGAAGCGCTGGAGTCGCTGTTTCCGAATGTGAAATTTGGCATTGGTCCGCCCGTTGAAGCCGGTTTTTACTACGATATTGATCCGGGTGAACAAACCATTAGCTTAGACGACTTGCCGGCCATTGAGAAAAAAATGATTGAATTGGCCAAAAAGAATTCGGCTTTTGTTCGCAAGGAAGTTTCGAAGGCTGATGCCATTGCTTATTTCAAAGAGAAAAACGACCCATATAAATTGGAGCTGTTGGAGGGTTTGGAGGACGGACAAATTACTTTTTACCAGCAGGGTAATTTTGTGGATTTGTGCCGTGGTCCGCATATTCCGGATACAAGCTGGATCAAGGCGGTGAAGTTGTTGAATGTTGCCGGTGCTTATTGGCGAGGCGATGAAAAAAATAAAATGTTAACCCGTATTTATGGGATAACATTTAACAAGCAAAAAGATTTGGATGAATACCTGGTGATGCTGGAGGAGGCGAAAAAACGCGACCACCGCAAGCTGGGCAAGGAATTACATTTGTTTGCTTTCTCAGAAAAAGTAGGGATGGGATTGCCTTTGTGGTTGCCAAAAGGCGCTGCTTTGCGCGATCGTTTGGAAAACTTTTTAAAAAGAGCGCAAATTAAATCAGGTTATCAGCCTGTGGTTACTCCACATATTGCTCATAAAAATTTATACGTTACCAGCGGACATTATGAGAAATATGGGGCAGATAGCTTTCAACCTATCCGCACCCCGCAAGAGGGCGAAGAGTTCTTTTTGAAACCGATGAATTGTCCGCACCACTGCGAAATTTATAAAACCCAGCCCCGCTCCTACAAAGATTTGCCTTTGCGTTTGGCCGAGTTTGGAACGGTTTACCGTTATGAGCAAAGTGGTGAATTGCATGGATTGACCAGGGTAAGGGGCTTTACACAAGATGATGCCCACTTATTTTGCCGCCCCGATCAGGTAAAAGAGGAATTTTGCAAGGTGATTGATTTGGTGTTGTATGTATTTAAAGCACTTGATTTTCAAGACTATACAGCACAAGTATCTTTGCGCGACCCTTTGAACAAGACCAAGTACATTGGCAGTGACGAAAATTGGGAGAAAGCGGAGCAGGCCATTATTGAAGCCGCTACCGAAAAGGGATTGCGCACGGTAATTGAAACCGGAGAGGCTGCCTTTTATGGCCCGAAACTGGATTTCATGGTAAAGGATGCCATTGGTAGGAAATGGCAATTGGGAACCATTCAGGTGGATTACAATTTACCGGAGCGATTTGAACTGGAATACACGGGCAGCGATAACCAAAAACACCGTCCGGTAATGATTCACAGGGCGCCTTTTGGCTCTTTGGAACGTTTTGTGGCGGTTTTGATTGAGCATTGTGCCGGCAAATTCCCCTTGTGGCTGGCTCCGGATCAGGTATCGGTGCTGCCGATTGGAGATAAATATGTACCTTATGCAGAAAAAATTGGGGAATTGTTAAAAATTTCCGAAATTCGCGCGCTCGTTGATGTTCGAAACGAAAAAATCGGGAAGAAAATCAGAGAGGCAGAGTTGAATAAAATACCGTACATGCTTGTGTTGGGAGAGAAGGAAATGGAGTCGGGCAATGTAACTGTTCGTAAACAAGGCAGCGGTGATTTAGGCAGCATGTCGCTGGATGACTTCAAAGAATTAATTCGCAAAGAGTGCATCATCGAGGAACTGAAATTAGATTAACCTAAAACAAACAAAGCCATAGCAACACCTTTCAAAAGGCCCAACAGCCGACCATCTTCAGGTCCTCGTCCGAGAGGGGGCCGGGTAGAAAAAAAAGAAGAACACCTGATCAATGAAAAAATTCTTGCTCCTACCATTCGTTTGGTGGGTGAAGGAATTGAGCCGGGAATTTATCCATTGCAAAAAGCTTTGCAAATGGCCGCTGAACAGGAATTGGATTTGGTAGAGATTGCACCGGGCGCAGTACCGCCGGTTTGCAAAATCATTGATTACAAAAAGTTTCTTTACGAACAGAAAAAGAAACAGAAAGAAATCAAGGCCAAGTCTTCAAAAATTGTGGTGAAGGAAATCCGTTTCGGACCCAACACCGATGAGCATGATTTTAACTTTAAAAAGGTTCATGCCGAAAAGTTTTTGGAAGAGGGTTCAAAAGTTAGGGCTTATGTGTTTTTTAAGGGAAGATCAATTCTGTTCAAAGAAAAAGGGGAATTGCTGTTATTGAAATTTGCACAGGAATTGGCCGAGCAAGGAAAGGTAGAACAACTGCCCACCTTGGAAGGTAAAAAAATGCAGATGCTAATAGCACCCAAACCAAAAAAGTAAACTCAAACACGCAAACTGATAGTCATGCCAAAAATGAAAACCAATTCCAGTGCTAAAAAGAGATTCTCTTTTACCGGCACCGGAAAAATCAAGAGAAAACACGCTTACAAAAGCCACATTCTCACCAAAAAAAGTATCAAACGTAAACGCAATTTAACAGGAACCACCTTGGTTCATGATTCCGATTTAGGAAATGTTAAACGCATGCTTTGCATTGGTAAATAATTAACAGGAGTAACAAACCCGGATGCCAGTTGAAGTATTGTTTCACAACAATCGCTGTCAGCCAAAAAAGTAAACACTATGCCTAGGTCAGTCAACGCGGTCGCCTCCCGCCAAAGAAGGAAAAAAATCCTCAGCCAAACCCGCGGGTACTGGGGTGCTCGTAAAAACGTTTTTACGATTGCTAAAAATATTTTCGAAAAAGGTTTAACTTATGCCTACCGCGATAGAAAAACCAAGAAGCGTAACTTCCGTGGTTTATGGATTCAGCGTATCAATGCCGGTGTTAGAGAGCACGGTATGTCTTACGCAGAATTCATGGGTAAATTGCATAAAAAGGATGTTCAGTTGAACAGAAAGGTTTTAGCCGATTTGGCCATGAACCATCCTGCAGCCTTCAAAGCCGTTGTGGATTCAGTGAAATAGCTCTATAAATCATGTGTTTGAGTCTAGAAAAGCCCGGGCCTTGGTCCGGGTTTTTCATTTTACAACCCTCCATCTTAAGCAAAAAATATCTGTCTATCCCTTTGCCTGTAAGGCTTTCCATCCTTATATCCTAGCGCCATCACCCTACTATTCTTCTTCTTTAAAAGTCCATACCAAAATTCTACTCTTCTTACTTCCCTGACCCATCGCTAAGGTCTCTATCTTCTTGGCCCCTATCCTTTTCAGCATTCCGTAAAATAAGGGTAAATGACTTTCTTTTGAAACCAGACTGCTAAACCACCTGCATTGCTTGGCATAGGAAACACTTTCCCTTATCATTTGTCCAACAAAGGCCTTTTCGCCACCCTTGCACCACAATTCATTGGCCTTTCCCCCAAAATTCAGGCTCACTTTCTTTTGTCGGCCCTGCTTCAAATTGTTTAGTTTTCTTAAACTTCCTCTGGCAGCTTCGGCAGCCGATGCATGAAAGGGAGGATTGCAAATGCTCAGGTCAAAATATTCTCCGGCCTGTAATATGCCACGAAAAATATATTCCCGACTATCTTGTTTTCGAATGCTTACTTTCCCAGTCAATGACCCGTTCAAGGCAATCAATTGCTCAGCATTGCCAATGGCCTTTTCATCAATTTCTGACCCTACAAAATTCCATCCGTACTCATGAACACCAATGATGGGATAGATACAATTAGCTCCTGTGCCAACATCTAAACAGCGAAACATTGGTTCAACCTGTTGCTTCAAGTTTTTTTTAACGCCCAAAAATGCGGCTATGGTATGGATATAGTCTGCACGGCCTGGTATGGGCGGACATAAATAATTCTCCGGAATATCCCAATGTTCTAAACCGTAGTAATACTTTAGCAATGCCTTGTTTAACATTTTAACCGCCTCCGGATCAAAAAAATCAATGGTTTCAACATTGGAGGGATTCAAAAGGACATAGGGTTTCAATGGAGGATAATGCTCCACCAATTCCTGAAAAGGATAGCGGCCTTGATGTTTATTGTTGAAATGCAATGGGCAATGCTTCTTATGAAGTAGAGACCAAAAAGTCCGAAAGGATAACAGTATAGGATGGAAACATTAAAAGGAACCTTTACCTTCCGAACGATTCACCTTTTCTCTTTTTTTATTGTTCCACATCCAGCCAAGGGTGGCCTGCACCATAAAACCAACATATTGCACATCGCTGCTACGCTGATAAAAAAACCTTGCGCCAAGTCCACTCCCGCGGGTATGAAAAAAACCTTCGAAAGAAAGTTCCAGTCCGGGTTTGTTATGCTTAATCGGTTCGAAAGCATTGGTCTTCATTAGCCCAAAACCAACCTGCGGAATGAGGGCAGCATGTTCTGAAACAAAGGCGAAACCATAAAATAAGCTTTGAAAGCGATAATAATTTCCGTTGGGCTCAATGTTCAGTTGTCCGAAATAATCTCTGCGGGCGCCAAACAAGCTGAAGTCGCTTCGGATATAACCTCCCAGCGAATAGCAAAAAGGAAACTCACTGTCGGGAGAGGAAGCATCGCCTAAACCTGCCGTCAGCGCGAATTGTTGCAGGTAATAGGGTGAAAATTTTCTGGCAAAAACTGGATTCCCGTATGAAGCCAATACCAGAAAACAAAGTGCAAGAATTTGATGGCGAAATGATTTCATTGCCGATAGAAGTGGTGAGCAAGATAATTAATTTATGAATATCCGGCCTTTTATTCTTTGCGGTGGGCCTGCCTTCAAACCATAAAAGCAGCAAATGAGCAAATTCTGGTAAAATAAAAGAGAAAGGCCGGTGGGAAACAAAAAAGGGATGAAAAGTCTTGTCAACCAATCATCCCTTTAAAGTGAACCTGAAGGGAGTCGAACCCCTAACCTTCTGATCCGTAGTCAGATGCTCTATCCAATTAAGCTACAGGTCCTTTTTTTGAAGAGCCGCAAAGATACAATTTTTTCCATTTGAACAAATGCATTGGAGGCATTTTAAATTTCTATTGACCTTCCTGTGGTTGTGAACCCATTTGTTCCTGTGCTTTCTTATCGCGGTTCATCCTGGCCCTCAGCGTTGCGGCATAATTTTTTGCCCTCTTTAATCCATAATCCTGATAGGTATTATTGGCCCATTCAATCGCAAGATCCAAACGACCCTCCACTTCGCAAAACACGGCCATGTTGTAACTTGCCCGCTCTGCCACTTTGCTTTCCTGACTTTTGGTCAAGTTCCTCCAAATATTCGCAGCCTCCTCCCATTTATCTCTTTCGGCATAACGGGCCGCTCTTTTTAAATCTTCGTTTCCTTTTTTATAATAAGAGCGGGTCACCCTTCCCCACATGGGACTAATGCGATGTCCGTATTGTTTTCCTGCGTGGAATCCTGTTCGCATCAAGGCATCAAAGCGCTGTGGTAAATTGGCCAGTGCCTCTTGTTGCACTCTACCGCGCCCTTGAAAATTCAAAAAATCATCGGCCCTGAATTCATCAATAATTCTGCGGTTGCGATAATCATAAATACGCCAGCCATTGGTCACAATCATGCGCATATCTGAATCCACGTAAGGCACATCCATCATCCTGCCATCTTTTTGTTTTTCCTTCACCACCACATTCCTGTAAGCAATCCTTGAGTCAGAATCAAAGGCCTCGAGGGTAATCAATGCATCGGCACCGCTCTCCTCACAAATGCGTTGAACCACTTCCCACGAAAGAGTTTCAGGAAATGCCCCTGTGCCACTGCCACGAAGGGTTGTGGTTGAAGGGCGCACCAAATCAAAGCGTGGCGATTGCAACATGGTTTCAATCATACCGCGAATACATTCTTCGGTGGCTCTGCGGTCGGTGCCAACGCCTTCTCCCGTTAAAACCCCTTCAATAATATTCAACACTTTTCCCTCTTCATCGGGATAAGTTCTGTTCACCACCACCACTTTTCTGATTTCCTCGGGAAAAGTAATATCGGCAGGATTCAATACCCTGATAGAAACAGAAGGCATACAAGCCGTCAGCAATAAACCCGACAGCAGAAAGATGATAATACGTGGTGAAATTTTTCTCATTTTATTTTTTGTCTTTGAGTAATTTTTCAAGCGCAAACATTTCATCGCGAAGTTTTGCTGCTTGAACGAAATCCAAATCCCGTGCCGCTTTTTCCATTTGCTTTTTGGTGGTGGCAATCGATTTCTCTAATTGATCATGACTCATATACGCTATCACCGGATCTGCCGCAACAGCATTCTCATCCGGACCAGCATAATATTTGTGCTCATTTCTTCCGGGCTCTGAACCATCTGCAATGGCGGTTTGGCCCATGATGGATTGTTTCGACCGCACAATTTGTGTTGGCGTAATATTGTTAGCAATGTTGTATGCAATTTGCTTTTCGCGTCTCCTTTCTGTCTCTTCAATGGTTTTTTGCATGGAGTTGGTCATTTTATCGGCATACATAATCACCTTGCCATTGATGTTCCTTGCAGCTCTGCCTGCTGTTTGTGTAAGCGATCGACCTGAACGCAAAAATCCTTCTTTGTCAGCATCCATGATGGCCACCAATGAAACTTCAGGCAAATCCAATCCCTCTCTTAGTAAATTAACCCCAATCAATACATCAAATAAACCTAAACGCAAATCACGCAATATTTCAACCCTATCCATGGTATCCACATCAGAATGGATGTAATTGCAACGGATTCCTATTCTACCAAAATACTTTGCCAATTCTTCTGCCATTCTTTTGGTAAGGGTAGTTACCAAAACACGCTCATCTTTTTTTGTAACCAAACGAATCTCTTCCAACAAATCGTCCACCTGATTCTGACATGGCCTTACCTCGATTGGCGGATCAAGCAATCCGGTAGGTCTGATCAACTGTTCAACAACAACGCCTCCCGATTTTTCCAATTCAAAATCGGCCGGGGTTGCAGATACATAAATTGTTTGCGGACTAAAAGAATCAAACTCATCAAATGTCAAAGGGCGATTGTCCATTGCACTTGGCAACCGGAAACCATATTCCACTAAATTTACTTTTCGTGAACGATCCCCTCCATACATGGCCCGGATTTGTGAAACAGTTACATGACTCTCATCAATTACCATCATAAAATCCTCGGGAAAATAATCAAGCAAACAGAAAGGCCTTGTGCCCGCTTCTCTCCCATCAAAATAACGCGAATAATTCTCAATGCCCGGACAATAGCCCAATTCACGCATCATTTCAAGATCATAGACGACTCTGTCTTCTAACCTTTTTGCTTCAAGCGGTTTGCCAATAGAATGAAAGTAATCAATCTGCTTCATCATGTCCTCCTGAATTTTGAAGATAGAATTCTTCATGGTTTCTTTGGTGGTGACAAATAAATTGGCGGGACTAATTCTCACCTGATCCATATTTTCAATTTTCAATCCGCTGATGGGATCAAAGGAAGAAATGGATTCTATCTCATCACCAAAAAATTCGAAACGATAAGCATAGTCGGCATAAGCAAGATATACATCTACCGTATCGCCCTTTACCCTGAAACTCCCCCTTTTAAACTCATGCTCTGTTCTGAAATACAAAGAACTTACCAAGGAATGCAAAAATTGATTTCTGCTGATGAGTTCTCCTTTTTTTACATTGATAACATTCTTGTAATAATCGGTTGGGTTACCCATACCATAAATACAGGAAACAGATGAAACCACAATGATATCGCGCCTTCCCGACAACAATGAAGATGTAGTGGACAAACGTAATTTTTCGATTTCATCATTGATGCTCAAATCTTTTTCAATATAGGTACCACTGGTTGGCAGATAAGCTTCGGGCTGATAATAATCATAATACGATACAAAATACTCAACTGCATTCTGCGGAAAAAACTGTTTAAACTCACCAAACAATTGAGCAGCCAGGGTTTTGTTGTGACTCAAAACGAGGGTTGGACGATTTACGTTCCGGATAACATTGGCAATGGAAAAAGTTTTCCCCGAACCGGTTACACCCAGTAAGGTTTGATATGGTACTTTTTTATTAATACCCTCTGTGAGTTGTCTGATGGCCTCAGGTTGATCACCTGTTGGGACAAAATCTGCTGTCAACTTAAAATCCATACCTTCGCTTTGCAAAAAAAATAAGATGCAATATTCCTACTCACTTTTAAAGGAGCTTTGTTCGATTCATGCCCCTTCAGGATCGGAATACCCTGTAAAAAAATTCCTTTTGGAATTCATTGACAAAAATAGCAGAGATTGGTTAGTAAAGCCAGAAATATTACAAGGCGATGACTGGCAAGACAGTTTCGCCTTGGTTTTTGGGGAACCCAAAGTGGCTGTTTATGGTCACATGGACTCGATTGGATACACCGTTCGATACGGTAAAGAATTGGTCAGAATTGGCGGTCCCCATGCAGAAAAGGGCAGCAAACTGACCGGCAAGGATAGTCATGGCGACATCCTTTGTAGCCTTGATTTCGATGACAACGGTTCAGCCATTTATCAATTTGAAAGAGAAATAGAGCGAGGAACAACCCTTACCTATTGGCCGGATTTTCGTGAAACGGAGGAAACGGTGCAGTGTTGTTATATGGATAATCGTTTGGGGCTTTTTGCATTGCTGAATGTTTGTCCGACCATCAAAAACGGAGTTGTTGTTTTTTCTTGTTGGGAGGAACACGGAGGCGGAAGTGCGGAAAATGCCGGAAGAATTTTATACGAAAACTACAAAATAAGAAAAGCATTGATTGCCGATATTACCTGGGTTACTCCCGGAGTGCCCATGGGAAAAGGTGTTGTCATTAGTATAAGAGATTCCGGAATACCAAGAAGATCTTATGTCAACAAAATCATTGAACTGGCATCAAAATCAGGCATTCCGTTTCAATTAGAAGTGGAAGGAAGCGGTGGAAGTGACGGACAAAGTTTACAAAGAAGTCCGTACCCCATTGACTGGTGTTTTATTGGTGCACCGGAGGATTTTGTTCATAGACCGGACGAATTGGTTTCCAAAAAAGACATCGAAAGCATGATTGCCCTTTACCGCTTTTTAATGGATGAATTATAAATAAGTCTTCATCCGGCTTTAGATAGAAAGCCAGATGAAGACTGTTTTGGCGGCTTATTTGGTTTCGATGATGAAGGTATTGGACGTAATGTCAACCCCATTTTTCTTATAATAAGTTCCGTAAGGGAAAACCACTTTTTTGTATTCAGTTGCTTTCTTATTTTTTACCACAATAATTCTGGTAATTTTCATTTTAGGATAAGTCTCTTCTTCTACGGTTTTTCCTTCAGGGTACTTCTTGGCCAATTCAGAAAGGAATATTTCACGTTCCTGAACGGTCATTTTTCTTTCAAGGGCTTTTCTCGCCTTTTCTTCCGCTTCTGCCGCCAAGCGATCTATTTCTGATTGAGGATTATCAGGAGTTGTCTTTTTAGGATCCACTTTTTTCTTCGGATCTGTAGGGTTCTGAGCGGTTTTTTGGGGTTGGTTCTTGGCCTTTTCCTCTTCTTCTTTTAAATACTTTTCATAAGCTTCCTGCTTCAATTTCGCTGCAAGTTCTTCATCTGCTTTCTTTTTTGCAGCAGCTGCTTCCGCGGCTTTTTTCTCTGCCTCTGCTTTCGCAATGGCATCGTCCCTTAATTTCTTCTGGGCGGCAATTTCTGCATTGATTTTTTCCTGTGCCTCTCTGCGTGCTTTTTCTTCGGCCTCTTCAGCAGCCAATCTTTCTTCTTCTGCTTTTCGTTTGGCTTCTTCCTCTTCTTTCTTCTTTTTAAGTGCTTCTAACCTTGCTTTGCCTTCTGCCTCTGCCTTAATTCTGTCGGCCTCATCCTGCTTGGCTTTTCCTGCCGCCTCAATTTTGCTATTGGCCGTTGTATTGTCGAAATTCATATTTAATCCCTGCTTGTAAGCAGCAACCGCATCATCATATTTCTTGGCCGCCAGTTTACTATCACCATCTGCAATGGCTTTGTCGAAGGCTGCTTTGGCCTTGGCATCTGCTTCGGCTTTTTTACGCGCTTCTTCTTCGGCTTT
>JBILVQ010000022.1:0-22289 GCA_044370375.1 Bacteroidia bacterium | reverse complement strand
TTTCAATCCTACCCAATGTGCCTCGGGTTAAAACCCAAGGCTACAACATTGGCCGATCCTACGGATCTGCAAATACGTTACAGTGCGGTTAGCACGGCCAATATTTCAGGGTAGGATTTTAATCCTACCCAATGTGCCTCGGGTTAAAACCCAAGGCTGAAACATTGGCCGATCCTACGGATCTGCAAATACGTTACAGTGCGGTTAGCACGGCCCATATTTCAGGGTAGGATTTTAATCCTACCCATTATCAATCCCCAATGTGCCTCGGGTTAAAACCCAAGGCTACAACATTGGCCGATCCTACGGATCTGCAAATACTTCACAGTGCGGTTAGCACGGCCAATATTTCAGGGTAGGATTTTAATCCTACCCAATGTTAATCCTACCCAATATCAATCCTACCCAATGTGCCTCGGGTTAAAACCCAAGGCTGCAACATTGGCCGATCCTACGGATCTGCAATTAGGTAACAATCCTCTTCCCCCAACCCATATTCAACCCTTGTCTTTCAATCCTAATCTTCCTGCAATATCCCCATCCCTAATTTTTTCCAAACAATTTCGTATCACCAAAAACCACAATTTCCTAAAAATCAATCCGCTGTGTTTTTGTGCCAAATATTCGCTTTTCGCGCCTTATTATTCGCTAAAAAGACTATTTTTGTCCCTCTAAAATAATTACATGTCTGTACTGGTCAATAAAAACTCAAAAGTCATTGTGCAAGGCTTCACCGGCAGTGAAGGTACCTTCCACGCAACCCAAATGATTGAATTTGGTACCAACCTGGTAGGTGGGGTTACCCCCGGAAAAGGTGGTCAAACCCATCTTGATAAACCTGTTTTTAATACGGTTGCCGATGCCGTGGCCAAAACCGGTGCTGATGTCAGTATTATTTTCGTTCCACCCGCCTTTGCAAGTGATGCCATTATGGAAGCTGCTGAAGCCGGCATCAAGGTGATTGTTTGTATCACTGAAGGAATTCCTACCAAAGATATGATTGCTGTAAAAGAATATTTACGCAACAAAGACTGCCGTTTAATCGGTCCAAACTGCCCCGGCATCATTACCGCAGGTGAATGCAAAGTGGGCATCATGCCAGGTTTTGTTTTCAAACCCGGTCGCATTGGTATCGTTTCTAAATCCGGAACGCTTACTTATGAGGCTGCCGACCAAGTGGTTAAGGCCGGCTTAGGCATTTCTACCGCTATTGGTATTGGTGGTGACCCCATCATTGGAACCACCACCCGTGAAGCAGTAGAGTTGTTTATGAACGACCCCGATACCGATGGAATCGTGATGATTGGCGAAATTGGCGGAAGTCTTGAAGCCGAAGCTGCACAATGGATTAAACAACATGGAACCAAACCGGTTGTTGGTTTTATTGCCGGACAAACCGCACCTCCGGGCCGCAGAATGGGTCATGCCGGAGCCATTGTTGGTGGAGCCGATGATACCGCAGCCGCTAAAATGAAAATCATGCGCGAGTGCGGTATTCATGTGGTGGAAAGTCCTGCCAGTATTGGCGCTTCAATGGCAAAGGCCATGTTGGTAAAAAGCTAATCACAAAATTTAGTACTGCCCTCAAGAACACTAACCAACATTTCTTGTTTTCTATTAACTGAAAAGCTTGTTGTATTTTAAAGCACCAAAAAAATCAGAATGCTGCCCCTCAAAGCAGCATTCTTTATATTATCCCTTATGAACATTGAATTTAATCGAAACGAAGACACCATGAAACTATTGGTTTCTGCCATGAATCGCAAGTTGGAGAAAATTCATTTGGGAGGCGGAGCCAAACGCATCGAAAAATTGCATGCAGAAGGCAAAATGACCGCCAGAGAGCGTATTGATTATTTGGTGGATAAAGGTTCCAGAACCATTGAAATTGGTGCTTTTGCCGGAGAAGGAATGTATGAAGAACATGGAGGCTGTCCGGCAGGTGGCGTGGTTACCGTTATCGGCTATGTTTCCGGTCGCATGTGCATCATTGTTGCCAACGATGCTACCGTAAAGGCCGGTGCATGGTTTCCTATCACCGGAAAAAAGAATTTAAGGGCACAGGAGATTGCGATGGAGAACCATCTACCAATCATTTACCTTGTGGATAGTGCCGGTGTTTATCTGCCCTTGCAGGATGAGATTTTCCCTGATAAGGAGCATTTTGGCCGTATTTTTAGAAACAATGCCATCATGTCTTCGCAAGGTATCATCCAAGTGGCTGCCATCATGGGAAGTTGTGTAGCCGGTGGTGCTTATTTGCCCATCATGAGCGATGAAGCCATGATTGTTGACAAAACAGGAAGTATTTTTCTGGCTGGCTCTTACCTTGTAAAAGCGGCTATTGGTGAGACCATCGACAATGAAACGCTTGGTGGGGCTACCACCCACTGCGAAATATCAGGGGTTACCGACCATAAATGTTTGGACGATAAAGATTGTTTGAACCGTATTCGCAGTATTTTCAGCAAAATTGGCGATTTTGAAAAAGCAGGTTTTAACCGCATTGAGGCCAAAGAACCTGCTAAAGATCCCAACGAAATTTTAGGAATCTTCCCCGAAACCAGGGATAAGGCCTACGATATGCATGAAATCATCAGCCGCTTGATTGACGAGGGTGAGTTTGATGAATACAAAGGGGCTTACGGACAAAGCATTGTGTGCGGATTGGCCAGGATTGAAGGCTGGGCTGTTGGCATTGTAGCCAATCAACGCAAGGTGGTGAAAAGCAAGAAGGGAGAGATGCAATTTGGCGGAGTAATTTATTCTGACTCAGCGGATAAGGCCGCTCGCTTCATCATGAATTGCAACCAAAAGAAAATCCCGCTGGTATTTTTGCAGGATGTAACCGGCTTTATGGTAGGGTCACGGTCTGAGCATGGCGGAATTATTAAGGATGGCGCCAAATTGGTGGCTGCCATGGCCAATTCGGTGGTTCCTAAATTTACCATTGTGTTGGGCAACAGCTATGGTGCCGGTAATTATGCCATGTGTGGCAAAGCCTATGATCCGCGTTTGATTGTGGGCTGGCCTACAGCACAAATAGCGGTAATGGGCGGTTCTCAAGCTGCTAAAGTATTGCTGCAAATACAGGTCTCCTCTCTGAAAGCCCAAGGCAAGGAAATTACCCCTGAAGATGAGGCAGAATTGTTAAAAAGTATATCCGACCGATACAATAGTCAAACGACTCCTTATTATGCAGCCTCCCGCTTGTGGATGGATGCCATTATTTCACCGTTGGAAACCCGCAAAATTATTTCCATGGGCATAGAAATGGCCAACCACGCCCCGATAACCCGTCAATACAATGTTGGGGTCATACAAACCTAAAAAATGACCAAAATCATTTAAGAAAGTAAGAAAATAATTTTGGCACTAAACGAAAATATTGTTTCTTTACCTACGAAAACAAACCTTAGTGTCTTTAATGAAGTTTAATAAGTCTATAGCCGGTTACCACATGTTGGTATTGTTGTCGGAGGTGGATGGGTATTTTGATGATGCCGAGAAAGCTGTGGTGGAGGAGTATATTCAAAAAAACTTTCCCATTCCGATCAATCTCGAAACCGAGAATAAAGTACTTTCTACATTGCCGCGAGAGTTGTATATGGAGCATTTCATTAAAGTAGCCAACGACTTTTATTTTGATTCCAACGAAGAAGAGCGCATTCGTTTTTTAGATTTTGCTTTTAAATTAATGCATGCAGATGCAAAGCTTAGTCGCGAAGAAAATATTTTTATCGATGCTCTTTATACGCAATGGGATATGGGGGTAGATGAGTAGATAAAATTTTTGTTAGGCTGACGTTTTTGCTTTTGGTCTCCAATTTAAGAGAATAAAAAAGCTGACTTTCCTCTTACTATTCTTAGTTTTCTCTGACTTGTATGGACAACAAAGTCAGTGTTAAATCCTTCCATAAAAAGAAGATTTAAAGAACCATTCTCAGCGTGATGCGGTTCGCGTCAATCTTTTAAATAAATTAAGTTACAACATTTGGGGCGATACGGTAAACACTGCCAGCCGCATGGAGAGCAGCGGAGGGGTAGGAAGGGTGAATATCAGTGCCGACACATACGCCCTAGTAAAACATCGTTTTAACTGCACCTGGCGCGGGAAGATAGAAGCCAAGGGCAAAGGAGAGGTGGATGGGTATTTTGTAGAGGGGGAGAAGCAGGGGTAGTTTTATTGTCATTTATTTTCGTTTTTCAACCTTTTTTGGGGGCTATTTATTGGTTCTTAGGAATTTTTTTGCGTAAAAAATGGTTGTTTTTCATGTTGATTTGAAAGAAAATTGAAAAGTTAAATCAGTTTTAGCTTAAACTAAATTTTTTTTCGACAAAATTTAGCCATTAACGACCAATTTTTTTTCTCTTTCCAAAAAGCTTGTTTTTTGGCTAAAATGCCAAACCTAAAATCAAGCCTTTCAGCAGGTCGTTTTTTTAACTTTTTTTTTCTAGAAAATAACTCCTTTAAATTTATCGAACCGAAGGCAAGAATTTTTTAAACAATTGCCTGTTGATTTTTTATTTATTAACCATTAACCCCAATTAACATGAAAAATGAATTGTTAGCGAAACGAGTTAAGGTAAGCAGCCTAAGCCGCTGGTTATTTTTATTATTGTTTACAATGGCTCTTTTTCCTAGGTCTGGCCATGCTCAATCTGCTGTTCCTTTGCAAAATTTTGAGTGCTCCTTCGAAAACTTGGACGGAAATTTATTATACCCATGCGCATCAAAGGTGAGAGCCAATATTGTCTTTCCTGCCAATGTTATGGGTTCAATTGTGTTGACCCTGCCAAACACCATACAGGCTGTGCCGGTTACCTCTGGTGTTACCGCAGGTACGGCCAACCTAATCGCAACCGGTGGTGCCATTATGACAACACCGTATTTACCCAATGATTTGTATAGTCAGGAATTTACCATTCCATCAGGGATTACTTCCATTCAAATTGAACTAACTTACATGGGTTGTAATGTCTTTGATCCTTTGCAGGCAGCAAACACAACGCTTTTGTTTTTTGATTGCGATGGAATTGGGTTGCCACCAAATGCCTCAACAACCTATTTGGCGACCATCGTTTCACCTGCGGCTGGGACCTCAGGCCTGACGCCTTCTAATGGTGTTGCTAGGGCGAATTATCCTATTGCCCCTTCACATGGTGCCATTGAGGTACTCGCATATGCATCACCCCTGGTTTATAATGGTTACAATGGTTTTAGTGCCAACAGGGATTTTAAAGTATTGATTTATTCACAATCAATAACACAATTTAATTTGAATATTCCAAATGATGGTAATTATGATGCTGTTGGACTTTACGTTGTTGGAAACTCAAGTAGCAATCCATTTAGCGGCGGGACTGGTAGCTTTCCTATTGTTATTGCCAACCTTTCCAATAATAGTGTTAATCTCAATCCTATAACGGGAGTAAGAACGATAATTATCAAACAAGAAGGTGATATCGCCTGCGGCCCAAGTGGTAGTGCAGCTATTACAGCCTCTTTAACCAATTGTGGTTCTTGTAATGATATTATCAGCACTCCATTGGGTTTTGATTACGGATTACTGGGTGGACCAACTTTTGGCACTCCTATAAGCTCTTTGGAAGACACATCGTCTACAACAGCGATAGACCCTCAATGCAACGGAACGAATTACGCATACACCATTAAATTCAGAGTTACTAATTTCCTCAATGCAAAATTAAAAGACATAGTAATTCCAATTAATACAGAATCCTTTTCTTATGTTGGAGTTCAAGTTGGATCTAATACAGGAATTTCATCTACATTTACTTCTAATACCTCACTTACGAACCCTGGTAACGCAAATAGTGAGCTTACTATTTCTGTAAATGATATTTATACAGCTCCATTGTTTGCTGCGGCATGGCCAGGTTTTTCTATCATTCCTCCTGCGTCTGTACCGGGAGGTACAAATGGTGCTTGGTTCAACGGTGCTTACCTTTATGTTAGGGTATTGCTGTCGCCTAATTTTCAAATATCAAACGACTGTCCAACCCCACCAATCATTTTGTCTAATCCTGGAGCCCAAATAACACTTAATTGGATGAACTCCTGTGACCAAGGCATTTCACCACAGAACTACAACTTAAACACTATTTCTACTGTAAATCAAGGTCCAATTGTTGTGGATTTGGTGTTGCCTCCACACGCTAACAATGGTGCTGGGGCTTTGCCTATAAATGGAGGAATTCAGTTTTCTATTCCCTCTGTTTCTCCTTTCCAAATAAATGCTGGCAATTTGCCTCAACTAGGGTGTCAAGATATTGGTTATCGTGCAATTTTGAGTGTTTCCAATATGCCTGCCATTGCGAATTATAGCATTGGAACACTTGTTTCTCCTTCTATTACTGCCAATGGGGTTCAGATTCCGGCAGGAGATGTTACCATCGCCAATAATGGCAGTGAAATTATTATTGAATGGCCGGCAACAAGTAACCCATTGCCTTTCAATAGTTATATAGTTGCCTTTCAACTTCAATCGATTGATTGCCCTGATCCTTATGATGCCAACAGTCAAACTGGTACAGGCATGGGAACGCTTCAATATCACGTAGAGCTTCAGGCCGTTTGTCTTGATTGTGCAAATCCTATGGACAATATCAAAAGAATTGCCTGCTCCTTACCCGATGATGTAATGATACACTGCCCGGGACCATGTGAAAGTGCAGTTGATACTTATGATGATGTTGATCATCCGTTTGTCGTTCAAAGAGAAACTTATGGATGGGCAAGCCCTTCAGACTTTGAAAATGGTATGGCTCCTTTTGCTAATGCCGCTGCTTATGAAGCTCATGCAATTTCCCAAGGAGTTTCAACGGTAATGGTTGACCAAAAGGTAAGAACATTGTATCCACATGACATTTTCCATATTAATGCCCAAGGATTGGTTAAACCAATAAATGGTCAAAATCATAATACGTTGACTTTTGAAATTAGTTTTCCTGCAACCAATGCTAGTTTAATGAATGTGCTGAGTTTAATGGATTTTACCATTGACTTTACATCAAATGGCAATCCATTAAACCCAATGAATGGAGTCCCTTTTACACAGACGGATTTTCCGGGTTTTGCAGGAGGCCCAACGTTTGTTACTGCTGTTTTTCCAATCCTTACGGATCAATATGCATTAACAATTAACATGGACGTAAATACCTTGACCTTAGCAGGCGTTAATGTTAATGATTTTGCAAATAACCCTAATGGATGGAATATTCATCTAAATGCTCGATTGAGAGTTAATGCAAACGCTCCCGTTGGTTTTCATTCTCTTTCATTAAACTGTCAATTCCGTTCTGTCTCTGGTGCAAATACACCTAACACAACTTGTGATATTAGAGGAAGGGATATCACTATTTTGGTTCCCGATGTTGAAATAATTCAGAATAGTGTTAACTCAGGCAATATTAATTTGCCGGAAACTACACCAAATGTATCTGTTGGAACGGTAACTATTCCGGCTCCTCAACTTTGTCATTTTGGTCATGCTGTTGGAATTCGTCATTTGGGTGGACTAGGAGGTATTCCTGATTTTGTTGAGGAATTCAGACCAATTTCTAGGTGGCCTTTCCAATTGGCAGGTGCAAACGTTAATTCAGTAGATGATTTTAATTCAGGGCCAAATGCTTATACACTGAACCTTAGTAATTGGGAAAATGCGGCTGCTAATCAACGCCTGCTTCCTTCGAGGTCAAGAGCCTTGAACACAAGTATAGTTCATGGTTTGTTGTTGGGAATGGACAAGGATTGCCCTGTAACGCAAAATGATCTGAATTTGTATATCAACGAATTCGCCTATATTCATACCGGCCATCAATTGACAAGCCTGCCAAGTGAATTACCCGCAGAGGATGCGGAAATTGGTGCTCCAACTCCGGTTTGCTCAGGTATGACCTTCCCTTTGCTTCCTCCAGCAATAAATTCACTCACCAATGGGCTCAATAATTTTAACTTCACGATGTCCTTGCCAACAGTGGCAGCTGGCCAACCAACGGCACTTCAAATCGTTCTTTCTGACCCTACTAATGTAAACTTAAATAACCTTACATTTAATTCTTCCCAATTAACACCGGTACTGGGCAGTCCGGGAGTGTATTGGTATTATTTTAACAATGGTGGAAGTTCTCCTTCCCTTGGAACGAATGTGACCAACGCAACTTTACCCATTGTGTTGCAAGGTCCGAATGGATGCTTCGATGGGCAATTCGAAATTAACTTTAATTGGTTCGTGTATTGTGACCAAGCTCCCATTTCATTGGCTTCATCATCTTGTTATCAGTGCTCACAAAATTTGTTGTTTAAAAGAGGTGGAAGTTCTATCAATAATTTAATTTTAACCAGCGATTTTACTGCTTCAGCAACTTGTAACCTGCAATGGGATTTAATCTTATCCAATCCTTCCAACCAGCCATTAATTGATCAAAGCAACCTAAACCTAACTTTTAGTACCGGTTTGGTTTTCAACGGTGCTCCAATGGTTAGTGTTGGTAATGGTGCAACCTATGGAGGTTTTTCTTCTACGGCCAATTTGATAAATCAAGGAGGTTTTCCCTCTACAAGTTTCGTTGAAAATAATGTGGTTATTACTAATTTGGAAATACCACCCGGTGGTTCAATCACCTATGGTTTGACTTTTGGAATTTCGGAAGATTTTTGCGTAAACGTTCCGGCTTTTCCAGCGATTGAAGCCACTTTAGATGGAAAGAATATTTGCGATGAAACTTTTGATTTTGGAATACTTCCAATCGATATGACGCAGTTAAATTCAGCTATTGGAACACTAATTACAAACGGCTGTTGTGTTTTGGATCCGGCTGTTGAAATAATCCATGCATGTGGCTCTCCTGCAGAAGGAGCGGAAATTAAGGTGATAAATCCTAATTCGCCAGTTAGCCCAATCGAGGTAACCTTGTCTTTTCCTGTAATTGCTGGGGTTCAGACACCAACCCCAATAACGGTAATTGTAAACGGAGGAGATTACACCTTTAATCCAACCAATACCAATAATCCTCTGGGTCCGGGACTTTATACCTTGACGGTATGGAATCCTGTCAATGCGGGTTTTTTCACGCAAATAGTAGAAATTTTGGATTTAACTTTTTCGGCAAATATCCAGGTTAATCCTTCTACGGTTCAATGTGGTGGGTCACAAATACAACTTAGTGCCCAGGAATCTTCCTCATCCTACCCAATAGGCGCTTTTCCTTTAACCTATAACTGGACACCCGGGAATCAAACCACCAATCCAATAACAGTTGCCCCTCAAACAACCACCAACTATGCTGTTACGGTAAGCAATGGTTCTTGCACTGCTTTGGCAAATACAACGGTAAATGTGAATCCATTGCCAACCCCACCTATCGTGAATAATGTAACAGTATGCCAAACTACTCCGGCTAGCCTAAATGCAGTCTTACAAGTTTCTGGTTTCAATGCTAATTATTCCTACAATTGGTACAATAGCTCGAATCAATTGGTTGGTTCAGGGTTACAATATACTGTCACTGCTCCAACTGTAAGCAGCATTTATTATGTGCAAGCAGTTGACAATGTTACCAATTGCGCAACAGCATTTATTCCTGTGAACGTTACCGTGGTTTTACCGGTAATTTCCGCTCTTGGACCAGTGAGTTTTTGTAATGGCGGCAGTGTAACACTTCAAGGAAATTATACCAGTGGATTTTGGATGGTTTGGCGACTAAATGGTGTTGATCTAATGGGAAATAATTCGGATACTTTAGTAGCTACGCAATCAGGATACTATGATTGGTATATCACCGATCAGGCCACCGGTTGTGGTGTTGCCTCAGGCGGAATTATGGTGAATGTAGATTTGCCGGTTATCCCAACGTTTACACAAATAGCTCCTGTTTGCCTAAATGCAGCAGCACCTGTTTTGCCTAACAGTTCAAACAATGTTCCGGCAATTACCGGAACATGGAATGCTACCGTAAATACCGCAGTAGCAGGAACCACCACCTACACTTTTACCCCTGATGCAGGTTTGTGTGCAACAACAGCAACCATGAACATTACGGTAAACCCATTGCCCAATGCTCCTGTTGCTGCTCCTGTTACCATTTGTCAAACCAACCCTCCTTCCATTGATGCCAATCTGGTTGTAACCGGATTGAACAGCAATTTTACCTTAACCTGGTATGATGCTAGCTACAGCCAGGTTGCTGTTGCCGGAAATTATGTGGTACCTACTCCTACAACCAGCGCCATGTATTATGTGCAATCGGTTAGCAATGCAACCCAATGTGCAAGTGCCATGACAGCTGTGCCTTTAACGGTGGGTTATCTCAACCCCGGAATTACCGCATCTGTAGGACCTCCCTTGGGTCCGGTTTCTATTTGCTCCGGTGGAAGTGTAACCTTAACCTGTGATATTTCATCAGGGGTTATTTATAAATGGTTATTTAATGGTTCACTAATTCCGGCTGCAAATGCAGTAAGTTACGATGCATTACAAGCAGGCAACTACATGGTTTTTGTGACTGATCCTTTGAGCAACTGTTCTTATTTTTCCAATACAATTAATGTTGTGGTAGATGCACCGGTTACTATTTCTGGACCTAGCGCTGCTTGCAGTCAGAATGCAGACTATTGTTTACCGGCTAATTTTGATCCGAATGATGTTTTAGGTTGGACCTTTAATGGTTCGCCTATAGCTACCAATCCTAGCAATCCTTTGTGTGTAACCATGGACTGGTCACAGTATGGTTATTTTGGTGGCACTTTTGAAGTAATCACCAATCAGGTTTGTGGTAGCAGTGGAACCATTACCATGTTGGTTTCTTCTTGTTGTTCTGATCCAAGCGTTTTCCCGATTGTTAACGAAAACCTACTTTCTGATTTTTCTGCTAGCACACAAGTTTCATATGCAATGACCGTTTCAGGTTACCAAATTAGTGGTCAGACTTTTGTCCTTGACAATACGAGTTCAATTTTCAGTTGCGATGCAGATTTGATCATTGATGGCTGTACAATTTTAATGGCTGCTGGTCAACGGTTGGACATGTTGGGTCAAAAGCATTTGACTTTGATAAATACCAATATCATGGCCTGTGATTACAGGCATAAAGGGATTAAAGCAATCAATGGCAATTCCATAATTGATATCTATGGAGGGCAAATTGAGGGAGCAGATATTGCAGTTGAAATTTTAAAAGGAAACCTGATTTTAACAAACGCTGGGTTTGAAAGGAATCTCAATCATGTTTTTTCAAAAAGGTCTCGATTGTCGGTTGATCAATGTTATTTTTATTGCAATGGTTTTGTTGTACCCGAAAACTCTAATGCCCCTAATAACCAAACTACCTTAATTGGAATTTATATTTTGGATAATACTGGTCCAGTTTCAATTCCAACTGTCGGAAACTCTAAGTTTTATATTGGTGAGTTTGGAATTTATGCATATAATTCCGGACTTTACTGTGGAGGTAATGGATTTGATTCGTTTTCACAAATGGGTATTTTTGTTAATAATAACTCAATGTTAGATTTGAACTGTACAATTGGTGTGCCCATTGGTCCAAATTCTTTGAGTAATTGCAGCCAAGGAATACTAACTAGAGGAAGACTTTCCCATTTAGGGATTCATGGAAACTATATTATGAATTCTAGCAATTTTGGGATCAAAGTGCAAATGCTAGGTGGTAGAGAATTTGATGTGGTGCAAAATGAAATTACCGATTCAAAATCAGGTATTTTACTTTATTCAAATTCACCAAGTCAACCGAATTCCCAAAGAGTTCTTGGCAATATAATAAATGGAAATACCTTAGGAAATGGCTTTAATATTGATTTTAATGGTATTATTGCCAAAGAGGCTAGTCTTGGAAAAGGGCTGGTGATTCAAGGAAATAGCATTGAACTGTGCAGACGAGGAATTGAGATATTTAATGTGTCAAGCAATGTTAGTAATAACAGAATTCGAGTAAACCACGATTTGTCAGATGTTGTTTTTAACTCGGGTATTCCTAGTGCTTGGTCATCAGGAATTTCTTTGAATGGGAGCCCTAAAAGCATTGTTACTGGTAATCAAATCTGGTGTGAGGCTCCATTTCCAAGTGGAATGAACTGGGCGTCATGGTTAACCACAGGTATTAGGGTTGATAATTGTCAGGGAAGCATGGTATGCGGTAATGCCTCATCCTTATCGACCGACCCCAATACCGGTAATCCTGCCGAAATTGGAACAGGATTTGAGTTTCACGGAGATAATGTTCCAACTAATTTTAAAAACAATAAACTAGATAGTTATACTTCGAGAGGATTATTCCTCGGTGGTATGCCTTATTACCTTGGTGGTAGTGGTAACATTATTGGCGTTCAGGGCACTTTCGATGGAGGGCTCTGGTACACCAGAGATAATACATGGAATAACCCATTCAATGTGTATGATACAGACTTCAGGGATGCCAGCAGATGGCTGAATTTGTTTCGAATGAATTCAACTCCTCCAGCCAATAATTACTCAGAGGTATTATTAAACGGTCCTTCACCTATCACATATAATGATCCGAATTGGACCTTTGCCGCTCTGCTCGGTGGTGAACCAACTGAACCATGTTGGAGCAATAGAATGATGACTCAGGATGATATGCTTGGATTGATTGATACCTATGATGACATTGCTCGTGATAGTGCAGCCATCCTAGGCGGAAATGACACCAGTCGTTATTTTGGTAAGGAGTTCCTTTATGCTGAAATGATGAGTGAGGAAGGATTTAGTGCTTTCTCGGATTTGGTGGAGTTTAAAACCAATGCCGACCAATCCAACCTAAAGCATATTTATGATTTCAAACAAGCGCTTGTTTATCCTCTTGATCAAAACAAAACAAATGCTTTAAATGCAATTCTTGCACGCATTGCTCCAAAGAATAACATTGAGAGCATTTACAAGGAAGTGTTTGAACTTGCTTTGAGAAATCCTGAATTGAAGGACAGTGTTTACTCGGCCACTGAAATAGAAAGACTAAAGGCTATTGCAAGCATGTGTCCGTATGTGGATGGAAACGGGGTTTATACGGCAAGGGTTTTATTGAGCGCTTTTGAGCCCAATGTAAATTATTTCAATTCCTGCGAGGTAACTCCTGCACCTGCTAAGAAGGATGGATTGCCGGCCGTTGACCAATCTGCAGAGCTGCTGGCAGCACTTGAAAACAATAAAGGAACAGTTACAGAATACAAAGTAATTCCGAACCCTAACAACGGTACTTTCCAATTGTTAAGCAGTTCGAATGAAGCCATTAACTGTGAAATTTCTGATATTGCAGGTAGAATTATTGAATCGGGGAATTATAAACCCAATGCCAATGTGGTACAATTTAGTTTAAATGGATTGAATAAGGGGATTTATCACCTTAAAGTGGTAGATAACACCAAAATAACCACCATTAAAATTGTAATTAACTAAGGTTTAATTTGATGCTAAACCCAAAGAGGCTGGTGTAATTTTTACATCAGCCTCTTTTTTTTTAATATATTATGTTTTTATAAAGAAATATTGCTTGTTTATTTTTATTTGTTTGTAAAGAACACCTGTTGGAGAAAAAGAAAGAAAAGCTTTCCAACTCCAAACTAATTTAGCGGTTGATTGTGAAAGTAAATAATCCTTTAATTCTATGATCTTGTTGCTAAATCAACAAGGTATTAACTTAATAGGCAAAAATTAAGCCTTTGAGCCATTGCTGATAGGCGGAGGGGTGGTTCTTTAATACTCAACTTTCTTTTCTGGGTCGAAATCCATTGTTTCTGCTTTGCTTTTTCGCCATTTACTCATCCAAACTCGCCACTTACTCATTGTAGCTTTTAAGGAAAGGTAGGATGCAAGATGTTTGCATCGGATTTGGCACCAAGCCCGGTCAACAAAATAATCAAACCTACCATGAAAAGCTTAAAAATGAGTACCATGAAAAAATCAATCATCATCTGGATCATCCTCGGAATCCTGGCCGCAGTGCTGCTGTTTATGCCTGCGTTTAGTTAATAACCATCAAAAGAAAACGCAATCAAAATTCAATGAAAATGAAAAAGCTAATTGTAATAATCTTAATTGGAATTTTTTTCGTTCCAAAAATAAATGCTCAAACGGCATCAGATATTCTTGAGAAAGGAATACCTGTAAGAATGGATGAATCCATTTTTTTAAAGTATGATCCAATTGCCAAAGAATTAAAGATTGATGCATCCCGCAAGGATCAGGAGGTAAATTTCACCACCCTCGAGGATTCAACGCTTTATTTGATTCGAAAGAATCAAATAAATGTTTATTTGAGACCTTTGAATCCATTGAAGTTTAGCTATAAATCTGATGTGAAACTTGTTGTTGATCCGGTGGATGAAGCAGCGGAAAAAGCAATGGATGATATTTTTAAGGTGCTTCAAAGTCTGCCTGAAACTTTTTTCGAAAGGCAAGAAAGTAAAACGGGGACAGAGAAAGCGGATGGAAAAAAAGGTAAAAAGGATGTCGAATTGGTTAAGGTTACGTGTTTGGAATTTGATCGAATTCTATTAAGCCTAGATTCTGCCCTTAGCGCTTTGAACAATAATCCCAAAGACAAAATTCTAAAAATTGAAACTGAATTATCCGGGTTGGATTTCGCAGAAAGGCAGAAAACCCTTGACGAGCTTAACAAGGCTAGGAATAATGTTAAAGAAATAAATGACCATTTTGAAGCCATTAAGGGAAAACTAGACCGGGCTCAAAAATTGCTGGTTGATTTGAATTGTCCTTTTGAAGATTTGGTTTGGCGAAAAATGCTTTTTTCCCTAGTAATTAAGGATTTTAGAAATGTCCTCGAAGAACAAAAAAAGAGGCTGAACAATTTGGTGAAGGCTGTTGAATTGGTTGAAAATGAAGTAAAAATTGCCTCAAGCAATGACCCTCAGGCCAATTTGTCATGGGTTGTCCCTTTGAAGCCTGCAAAATTGGAGAAAGGAAAAATTGCGGTTTTCTCCGTTTCGATTGACGAGCTTGGAACAAATGTTTTAAATGCTGAAGAAAAGAAAGAAAACAAGAATGTCTCCACGAGAACTATTCAATTTAGAAAGTACCAAACTTTTGTTCCGGAAATTTCGGCCGGTGTTGCCTTTACCTTCTTTAAGTATTATACCTATGGCACCTCCAATGATTCGGCAGGATTTACAACGAATACCGTAAGAGTGGCTAGTCCCAAAGAAGAGGTATTAAAGAATATAAATATTACCGCCATGATCAACTGGAATTTCTTTACTCCCCTTAGCCCAATCCATCCCTTGATTCAACTTGGTGCAGGCGTAAATGCTGAATTACCTACTTTGTTTTTGGGTGGAGGTTTGAGGTTTAGCAATAACCCCAAGAATAGATTTAGGGTTACAGGTGGGATTGCCTGCACATGGATGAAGGAACTGAATGAATTGGAGGTGGGTGATGTTGTTTCCGGAACTGATGATATCAATAAGGATTTAAAATATGACCCATTTCCTCGTTTAAAACCTTATTTGGGATTTCAGTATAATTTTTAATTTCTTTTTCAGAAAATCCCTTTATCCATCCCTTTAAACCATCTTAGTAAAGAGTATCGGCCGGACCTCCATCCGGCCGATTTTTTGTTGAAAAAATATTTTTTACCTTTTTTCGTTATATCTTTGATGTTGTAAAACCCGAAAAACCATGAAAAATTTTCTTTTCCTTAGTCTCCTCCTCATTTCTTTTGCTTCTTGCACAAAAAAGGATTCTTGTTCTAAAAAGGAAGAAATGACGGTTATTACCGATTGCACCGGTACCTACCTTCGTTTGGACGGCAAAGATTATCAGGTTTGCAATACCGAAAAAATGAAGGGCTTTGAAAACTTTCAAGTAGTGATGGCCGATTTTAAAAAGATTGATGAATGCAAGGGAAGTGCCGCTGATGACATTGTTTGCATGATGCTACACGAAAATGAGGGTTGGATTGAAGTTACCAGCATCGCTAAAAAGTAATTCGTTTTTTTCGCCCTTTTGCTTGCTCTTTTTAAAATCCAAATCCTTAGGCTTTGGCGTACACTTAAAACAGGAGGTCCGGGGCTTGTACTCCTTCCGGTTTTTCTTGCCTTTATCATCGCAAGGGTTTACCAATTTTATGTAGTATCAACGGATGCTATTTTGCTGAGCATTGGCATTTTATTATTGCTCTCCCTCATCCACCACAACAGAAAGGACCACCTTTTCGTTTTGCAGGCATTTCGCAGTGCTCGTTGGCAGTTTTTCTTTGAATATTCTTTCTTTCTTCTACCGCTCAGTATTCCGGCCCTATTTACTTACCAATGGTATTGTTTTCTTTTCATCCATGCGGCCATTGCTCTTATCGTTTTTATTCCACCCAAGCGAAGTTTTCATAAACAACAGAAACCTCTCAGCTTGCCGCTTGATTCGGCAGATCCGGAATTGCTGATTGTGCTCAGGAAAGGTCTGCCCATTTTTGTATTGCTTTATGTTTTAGCGCTTCTGTTGTGCCATGTAAGGGTCGCCTCCCTGGTGTTTATCTGGTTCATAACCATCCAATTGTTGAGTGCCTTCAATCAACATGAGTCTATAGATATTATTCGTTGGAATCATACATCTGCCGGGAGATTTTTAAAGGATAAAATAATCCGCCAAACAAGGTTTTTATTTTTTCTCTTCCTTCCTGTGGTGGCTTTGCATAGTTTTTTTGTTCCCGAAGAAAGCACCATAACCCTCCTGTTGTTATTGAATCTCTTAATTCTTTTGGCACTGGCCATTGTTATGAAGTACGTATCTTTTCAACCCGGATTTTTGCTAAGTGGTGGCAACTTTTTGCTTTCCTTCTTAGCCTTTCTTTCCCTCAATCCTTTTTTTCTTCCTGTTCCTTTGGTGATGCTGTTGTTGTATTATCCGAAAGCCATTCAACGTTTAAATCAATACCTCTATGCTTAGTGTTCAGCAGCTTAATCTTTCCTTTGGCAATAAAAAAGTGCTCGAAAATTTATCGGCTACTTTTCCATCCGGAAAAATTCATGGTATTGCTGGATTGAATGGCTCCGGTAAAACCACCCTTTTTAATGTTTTGGCTCAACGAATTCCTGCAGATAACGGAAATATTACTTTTCATGAAAAAGAGTTGCATTATAGCTCGGTTTCTTTTCTTGAAACAACATCCTTTTTTTATTCGCTCTTAACGGGCAAGGAGTATTTATCAATTTTTTCAGGTGATCAATCTCTAATGAATGAACAGGAAATGGCCGACCTATTTCAATTACCGATTAATCATTTAATAGATACTTACTCAACAGGCATGAGGAAAAAATTGGCCATCCTTGCAGTTCTTAAACAAAATCGTCCTGTTGTTTTGCTCGATGAACCCTTTAATGGCCTCGACCTGGAAAGCAATAAGATTCTTGAATTGCTGCTATTGCGTTTGGCAGAGAAAGGAAAAACCATTTTGATTTCGAGCCATATCTTGCAACCAATGAAAGATATCTGTGAACAGATTTTCCTTTTGCAAAATGGTAACATCAACACCCTTATTCCGAAAGATCAATTCCAAGCATTTGAAAAAGATTTTTTCAGCGATCTAGAGACCAGAAGCACGCAAGTAATTCACAATAATTTATAGGTTTTATTCTATTTGAATCGCTGATTTTTTCCTTGTTTCACGGCTTCTGAGTAACCTATAAGTTGTTTTTTCTTTTTGTAAATAACTAATAATCATTTGTTTAAGTAAGGTTTCCCAATCAATGGCCCTTTTACTGGACAATGTTCGTTTACTTTATTGAATATTCGAAAATTAACCCCGTGAAAAACATTTTACATTTTGCATTGCTATTTCTGCTTTCGTCAACGGCTGCCTTTTCACAATTGACGTTTATTACTCGCTACCGGTTACCGGAAATTCCTACACACAAATCATTACTGCAAAGAATTTAGGAAGTACCAATTTGCCGGCTCAAGTGGTTCATCGTATTGACCCGGGTTTAACCTTTCTTTCTTCAAATCCTTTACCAAACGCATTTAATCCTGCTACCAACGAATTGACGTTTAGTCCAGTCAATGCAGCCCCTGCCTATCCAAAGAATATCAACATTCAACTGCAAGTTCCAACCACCATGTTGTTAGGTTCCTCCTTGCTTTCTGTGGATACTATTTCCTGTGCAATTCCTGATGATTTTCCGGTAAACAATTGGGTTAATATTTCGGAAACGGTGGTTGGTCCTTATGATCCAAATTACATTAGCGTGAACCCGAAAGGGCTCGGACCGGAAGGATATATTACTGCTGCCAATCCTGAATTGGAATATGAAATTCATTTTCAAAATTTGGGCACTTATCTTGCACAAAATGTGGTTGTAACAGATACCATTGATGCTTCTGTGGATATTGCCTCTTTTCAATATTTAACCTCAAGTCATTCCTGCCAAATCAGCGTTGATGCCAACCGCCTCATGACCTTTACATTTTCGAATATCAATTTGCCCGACAGCACCAGCGATCCTCTTGGTAGCAATGGTTTTGTCAGATTCAAGTTTAACCAGCAACCTAATTTGCCGGTGGAAACAATTATTACAGCTACTGCTGCCATCTATTTTGATTATAATCCTCCTGTTATTACCAACATGGCCCGCAATGAAATTGCACTGCCAACCGGATTGAAGGAAGAGAATTTCGAATTTAGTATGCGTCCAAATCCGGCAAGTGATTTTGTGAATATTCAATTAGTGGAAGGTGGGATTCATCAACTGATCCTTTCCGATATTAGCGGAAAACAATTAATGAAAATGAATGCCTCCGGCTCTGTTAAGATGGATGTTTCTTCCTTGCCTTCCGGAGTATATTTGGTTGAAATTACCGGAAGTACTTCAAGAAAAGTGCAAAAATTGATGGTAACGAGAGAATAGTTTTTAGGGTAAAGGTTTACAATTTTTTGTACCTTTACCCTTATGGATTTCTTCGCATCACTTCAACCCCTCGAAAAAGCCCTCTGGATCATTGCGCTCCTGAGTAGCCTTATCTTTTTGATTCAAACCATCATGACCTTTGTTGGAAGTGATGCAATGGATGGTTTGGAACCCGATTTCAACAGCAATTTCGATGGTGCCGATGAACCATTCCAATTGTTCTCTTTTCGTAACCTCATTAACTTTTTACTCGGTTTTTCGTGGACAGGAATTTCCTTGTATCCTTCCGTCGAAAGCCCCGTCATTCTTATTTCTATTGCTACCGTAGTTGGTGTCTTGTTTGTCGCCATCTTCTTTTTCATCATCAAACAGGTACTGAAATTAGCGGAGGATAATACTTTTCATCTCAAAGAAACGATTCATAAAAATGCCGAGGTCTATCTTTCTATTCCGCCCGCCAGAAGCGGAAAAGGTAAAATTATTATCAGCATCAGAGGCTCAGTACACGAATTAGAAGCCATAACCGATGAAGATAAAATTGAAACCGGCCGCATGGTTAAAGTCCTTGGTTTAGAGAATGATAACCTCTTGATTGTGGGCAAAATTTAATTTCCCTGCCTTTTTTCACTCCTATTGAGCCTTCCATCGGCTTTCTAACCAGTTTTCTGTCCGTTTTTTCCGATATTTACGGCCCAAAAGAACTTAAGCATGGAAACTTTCCTCGATATCCTGAAATATGTTTTGCCCTCGGTCATTACTTTTTTAACTGCTTTTTTTCTGGTCAAAAAATTTCTCGAGCGTGATTACCAAAACCAAATGGTAGCCATGAAAGCTGAAAACCAGAAAATGATTACACCGCTCCGGTTGCAAGCCTATGAGCGTTTGATTTTGTTGATGGAGAGAACCAATCTTTCGGATTTAATTACCCGCACCCACAAATCGGGGATGAGTGCGAGAATGTTGCATAGCGAGTTGCTGAAAACCATTCGCAACGAATTTGATCATAACATTGCCCAGCAATTGTACGTCACCAACAAGTCCTGGGATAGTCTTAAAACAGCGAAGGAAGAAACTATTAAAACCATCAACATTGCAGCATCGCACGTGAGTGATACCGCTCCGGCCATGGAACTGGTGAATGTTCTCTTCGACATCATTACCAAAGTGGAAAGGCTTCCCACCGAAATTGCAACCGATATGTTGAAGATGGAAGCCCGTCAGTTATTTTAAGGAACACTATGAGCACGAAAGAAGAATCATTGCGCAAAGCAAATTTTGAAACAGATTCCGGCATTCCGGTTGAACGCATTTATCACCCATCCGGTGAATTTCCGGAAGACCCCGGACATTTTCCCTTTACCCGCGGTGTGCACGGAGAAATGTATCGTGCAAAGCTCTGGACCATGCGGCAGTATGCAGGGTTTTCGACAGCGGAAGCTTCTAACGAACGCTATCATTACCTGCTTAAAAATGGAACCACAGGTTTGTCGGTAGCTTTCGATTTACCTACCCAAATTGGTTATGATTCTGATCACGATTTCGCTGATGGTGAAGTAGGGAAGGCCGGTGTTGCCATCGACTCCCTCGAGGATATTGAAATTCTTTTCAAAGGCATTAAGCTGGAAGAGGTTACAACCAGCATGACCATCAACTCAACCGCCTCTATTTTACTCGCTATGTATATGGCCTTGGCCAAAAAACAAGGAGCGGATTTGAAAAAAATTTCTGGCACTATTCAGAATGATTTATTGAAGGAGTTTGCTGCACGCGGTACCTATATCTATCCGCCCAAAGCAAGCATGCGCATCATTACCGATATCTTCGATTATTGCACGGTTAATTTGCCCAAATGGAATACCATCAGCATTTCCGGTTATCATATTCGTGAAGCCGGAAGCACTGCCGTTCAGGAGTTGGCCTTTACGCTTGCCAATGGTAAAGCATACGTGCAAGCTGCACAGGCAAAGGGTTTGGACATAGATGTTTTTGCAAGAAGATTATCTTTCTTTTTCAATGCGCATAATAATTTGTTCGAAGAGGTGGCTAAATTCAGGGCAGCGAGAAGAATGTGGGCCAAAATCACCAAAGACCTGGGTGCAAAAGATCCTCGTTCCATGATGTTGCGCTTCCATACGCAAACAGGTGGAAGCACTTTAACAGCACAGCAGCCTCAGAACAATATCATCAGGGTAACCCTTCAAGCCTTGTCGGCAGTGTTGGGCGGAACCCAAAGTTTGCATACCAATGGTTTTGATGAGGCGCTTGCTTTGCCAACAGAAGAAGCAGCAAGAACAGCACTTCGTACACAACAAATCATCGCTACTGAAAGTGGTGTGGCTGATACCGTTGATCCATTAGCCGGTTCAGCTTTTGTAGAAGAAATGACCAGAAAAGTAGAAGCGGCCGCTTGGGAATATATCAATAAGATTGATGCCATGGGTGGTGCTGTAGAAGCCATCGAACAAGGGTATATGCAAGATCAGATTGCACGGTCATCCTATGAATATCAACGCAGCATTCAAAGCGGAGAGAAAATTATTGTTGGCGTTAATAAGTATGAGGTGAAGGAAAAGCCCGTTGAGAATTTATTTACCGTTGATGATTCTATTCGCTTAAAGCAAATTGAAAAGATTAAGTCGTTGAAATCAAGAAGGGATAATGCACGTGTGAAAGCTCATTTGGCTGCGCTGAAGGTTGCTGCACAGGGTCAAGAGAATCTAATGCCTTTTATCCTTGATTGCTGCGAATCATACGCCACACTGGGTGAAATTGCTGATGTAATGCGCGAGGTTTTTGGAGAATACCGACCGAACGTTTAGGCGATGCCTGCGTGAATCATCATTCTTTTACCTTGTCGTTTTCTGACTTAATTTTTTGTTAGAAGGAATAAAATTTTTGCAGCATTCTAAGTAGCGCTTTAAGCGATTTCTATAGTTAACAAACTCGCCTTACTGCACTATGCGCTGCAAGTAGCTTGATGGGTTATAGGAAAATTGCAACTATTGGAAAGAAAGCAATTCGTTTTTGCTAAGTCGTGCAGCGCGTTGGCTTCATCTACTCTGCCAGGGTCAGTAATTTGCACTTCCGGATGCAGGGTAATGGAGCTAAAGTGACCACCACCACCAACCAACTCCAGCATTTCTCCTGCTACACGATCAGTGTAAGACTTAACAATGATTCCACGGTCTGCGCACAAATGTAGAAACCAAAGCATGTGGCAAGAAGAGACTGCAGCAAGCAACATTTCTTCAGGATTAAACTTGGATGCATCCCCTCTGAAGGCCGGATCGGCAGAACAGGCAATGCTTTCTTTGCCTTCTGCTTTCCACTCGAAATCTCTTCGATAAGAGGTATAGGTTTTGGTTCCTTCACCATTGTT
>JBILVQ010000167.1:0-6734 GCA_044370375.1 Bacteroidia bacterium | reverse complement strand
CCAGAAATTCAGTTGCCGGAAATCCACTTTTACCCAATAATGCCGGCTTTTATTTTGTTGACAATGTTTTTGTTGCACCTTGGGAATTAGAATTGGGTGACGACATTTTTTGCCCCGAAGATCCAGTGATTCTTGGTTCGGATTGTTTTTTTCCTGGAGCAACTTATGAATGGTATGATTTGGAAGCGCATGCGGTAATTACCGGTGAAACAGGACCGAGTTTAACGGTTTCCCCAACCATTCCTTCTCATTATCAACTAACCATCACTGCTTATGATCCAACAGGCAACCCAATCACTGGTCAAAACTTAGTTGATGACATTTGGATTTACCCAAGTCTTCCTACCCCAACTTTTTATGCAGTACCGGCCATTATTACACCGGGAAGTACAACAACACTCATATCAAATATTGGTTCATGGCCTAACTCTCTAAATTACGAAATTATTGACATTACGGGTGGTGGTAGTACTTCATTGTATTCGGGTCCACTTTCCTCCTTTGTAACTTCAACTTTGTCCCTTATTAGTTCTGCTGATCCCTCTGTTTATACGTTTAAGTTAATTGTAACAGATCCTCATTTTGAAGCTTGCTCCACAGAGGTCACTACCACCGTTATAGTTACCGAAGACCCATGTGCTCAAAGTACAATGACTTTTGAAGATTCAGAATCAATTAGTACCATAAGGGTATCAATGGGTTTATTGAATCCGGCCCAAACAACATATACAGGATTAGTTGTTTTCGTTGAAGATGGTTTTGATTGGGATGTAACTGGTTTAACATTTATCGGATGTACTTTTTTTATGGATGCAGGCGCCAAAACCAATTTAGCAACAGGAGTAACCACTACCTTTGAAGGTTGTTTGTTTAGAGATTGCGGTGAAATGTGGGAGGCATTTGAAATAATAGGCGAAATAAATGCCATTAACTCCACATTTACCCAAGCAGAAACTGCTTTAAAAAATAAGGGAAATGGAGAAATGGTAATAAAAGATTGCAGATTTGTAGATAATTTAATGGGGATAGGTTCAGAAGATTTAAGCACCGGAGTAAATGCCCCGGTTTGGGATATTAGCGGTAGCGAATTTTGGGGCAGTTCAAGCGGCTTTGTTGCACACACCGCTCTCCCATCACACTATGATTATGTAAAACCTGTTGCAGGAATATTTGCAATTGATTTGGCTAGTGTTGATATTGGAAGAGACGGACTTGCCCAGAATCATTTTCACGATATGTACTCCGGAATTTTGGCAATTCATGCTAAAGTTGAAATTGAAAATTGTAGGTTCAATGACTTTCCTTCCAAGTATCCTTCCAGTACAACCTATTATAATAAAAACTATTATGATATTTCAGGCTGTGCAGTAGGAGGAAATAATGGATCGGATATTGAATTTTTCCCACGTGATGATGATAACAGCAGTAACCCGACTGTGAGTAATGCATATTACGGTGTAAAAATAATTGACTCAGATGGATTGATTGGTGATATTAATAGACTTCCTTTGACAATGAACTTTACATCAGGTCAAGAAGTTTACCAAGGTATTAATGCAAGAGAGGTTCCTGATCATCTCATTGTTATCAATTGCGATATTACCGCAAAAAGAACTTGTATTGCTTTAGATGACAATGCATCAACCACCGATGGTGTTCGAGTGAATCGAAATGTTCTTAACATTATGGGCAAAATTACAGGCACTAGTCCAACAACCTATGATGCATTGGCCTACGCAATTTACACCTCAGAGGCCCATCCAAGTGGCAATACAAGTCAAAGATTTGTAAATAACGAAATTAACATCCAAGAATATGCCTATGGAGGGATTTCAATAATTTCTAGAGACAATGTTGCTGTTTTAGAAAATACCATTACTGATTCAAAACCAAGTGCTCAGCCTTTTCCTGTAAACGGTATTTATGTTGCTTCGGGTTCAAATACTGATACCATAGCATGTAATTATATTTCAAGCACCACCTATAAAACTTCCTCTCAGGCTGGCATTTCATTAAAAGCAAGTACACAGCTTTTGGTTGATTGCAATGCAATTGAGGGCTATTATTATAATGTTTTGATTGACAACGATTGTTCACCCTCTTTATTACGTGGAAATTCAATGGAGGATTTTTACATGGGTTTATTTTATAAAACAACCGGTGAATTAGGCGTTCAAAATTTTCCGGCCAATGAGTACGGGGCATTTCACTCTGGGGTTAGTCATGGTTATAAAGTGAAGTTTCAGGATTCTGGGTTTCCAGTTTTACTGTCTGCAAACAAACATTTCGTAAATGAATCTTTTGGCGCACCTCAACATCCTAATGCCGACCCAAATGCGCTATTTGATCCAGGGACTTCAGGAACCAATTTTTCATGTACATCGGGTTGTGGAATTGAAAGAAGCGGAAATAACGAAATTGATTGGGCGTTTTATTACGAAAATTCCGAAATGAATCCTTCAGGGAGTTTATATGAGCAGGAGAATCTTTGGAATTCACATTTCAATTTGTTAACAAAAAATTATTCAGATTCAGCCCTTTTTGCTAATTCGAATTTAATTCAAGCATTTGCCGAGGAGTTTGAGGGAAGCAATACAGACAAATTTGCTGTCATTCAATATTCTTTAGGAAGAATGTTAAATCCTTTTGGTAGCCATCTTTCATCTTTGCAGCAAAACAATGCAGAAAGGAATATTATATTGGGACAAATTACCTCAAGTATTGACGATTCAACTCGAACACAATTGCAAAACAGCCTGAATGCAAATGAAATTGTCAGGGCGGGCATAGTTCAAAATTTCAAACAAGCCTCCTCTTTTGCCAGAATGTATGCCAATACCTTAATTTCAGGAATAAGTCCACAAAATCTTATTGAATCGAAGTTAAAAACGGTATTGCAAATTGTACTTAACAAGGTGTATTATGACTCAATTGCAAATTTTTCTTCTGATAGTATAACCCTGCTTCAAATTGCAGAAAGTTGCCTATACTCCGGAGGCCCCGGGGTTCGAATTGCTCGTCATTTGTTCAATTATTTGGACGAGAATAAAGCTTGGGAAGATGAGGTAATTTGTATGCCTGAAACCAATGAAAGGTTAGCCTTGAGAAATGAAGCCATTGAGGAAAATCATGCCAATGTGGGAAATCAGAGTTTTAAAATTTTCCCAAATCCATTTGCAAGTATAATAACCCTTGAAACCAATTCACAGGTACGCCAAATTGAATTGTTTAATTCTACAGGCCAAAAGCAAGAAATAAATTTCCAGAGAACAAAAGTAGATTTAATAGAAATTTCTACTAATAATTTAACTCCTGGGCTTTATTTGGCATATGTTTATTTTGACAATGGACACCATGTTGTTGCGAAGATTGAGAAACGGTAGAGTTGTTTGGTTGCTTATATTAATTTCCTTTCTTATATTAGGTGATTGGGCCATTGCTCAATCACCTATTGTAGGACAGGGTTTAGCTAACCACCGTGTAATGGGTTTTCAAGGTTGCTCTTATTGCCATACTTTTGCTTTGAATGCTTACACTGGAAATGAAAATTTTAATTTATTGAGTTCACCATTTGGGTTTGATTGGACTGCCCCAAACATTTCTGATTTTAATGGAAACCTTTTATTCTATTCAAATGGTGGAATAATTGGTTTGTTGGATTCTACAATTATGAATAATGGAGATAGTGTTGGAATTTTGTCAGACAACCCTTTTTGGTCGTTTTATCCAGCACATTATAACAGAGGTTTCGGTTTTTTGGTACATGGTGGTTTTTTCCTTCCTCACCCAAATGATAGTTTAAAATGGGATTATTTTTCAAGTCCACAACATTTTATTCCCAACTTTACTGATAACCCACTAAATGTTTATCATTCCATCGTAGAAAAAGACAGCCTTGGAAATTTTGGGGTTATTTTAAAGAATAATAGTATTCTTCAGGATACCCTATCTGGTACAATTTCCGCCTGCAAACATGCCAATGGAAGGGATTGGTGGGTAATAAATGTTGCATTTAATCAAGCTTTCTACTATGCGCATTTATTAACTCCGGATTCCATTTATTCTTACCAATTTCCACTTGATGGTCCTGCTTGTTCACAAGGAGGGCAGCATGTATTTTCTGCAAGTGGCAAATACTTTTCAATGATTAATGGAAATTGTAAAATTCGCGTATATGAATTCGATAGGTGCACAGGCCAATTATTTAACTTACGCTTTATTCCCCAATTAGAGTCAAATACATGGTATTTTAGCTCCGCATTTTCATGGAATGAAAAGTATTTGTATTTCTGCAATCTTGACAAATGTTTTCAATTGGATTTGGAGAATCCCAATTTACAGGCTGCAATTTCACTAATCCACGATAAGAGTGACACAATTTATTATGACCCAGTTAATTTTTTTCCTACCAATTTTTTATTCACGGTTCCAAGCAATGATGGAAGAATTTATATTGAGGGTACAAGTACTGTTTCATTATTCAGTTGGATAGATAATCCTGATACCACATGGAACGAGGTCGGCTTTCACCCAATGGAAGGATTACATCAAAGAGCTAATTCCATGACCGCAACCTACCATCCCAATTATTTTTTGGGTCCTGAAGTGGGTACCATTTGTGATTCATTGGGCATTGTTACGGGCAAGTATTCGCCTGTTCCACTAAGTACCAAAATTTTCCCAAATCCTGCTCAAGATATTGTTGTGGTCCAATTTGAACCCCCGCGGGAAAAGCCCGGTAGGTTATACTTGATGAGCACAGAAGGCAGAATTTTAAAAGAATTGCGTTTGCCGCAATGGACAACGCAACAAAACATCGACTTAAAAGACCTGTCGGCAGGTACCTATTTCTTACGCTTTTACATTGAAGAAAAATGGAAGTTTGAAAAACTTATTGTCGTGAAACCATGAAGCAGTTATTTTTTACAATTTTTATTTTATTAGTACAAGGTACTAATTTTTGCTATGCCCAGCAACAGCCCGCCTTGCCGGATAGTTTGCAGTTTAGTTTGGTAGAAATTTCTCAATACCGAAGAGAATTGACCGGCAAAGATGGAAGCCGCGGCTATGTATTAGATGCCAACTACCACAAAATGCCCGCTGCCGAAAGGCAAATTCAAAGGCATTATTACGATAGTGCTTTCGTGGCAAGTTGTAAACAACTCAGCGAGAAAAGAGCATTGAATCCTAGCCAAAAAGACGAATTGATGTGGATTGAGAAATTAAAGAAAGACAGCGTTTATTTTTTGAAAAGAAACAGAAACATGGCTTGGTTTGATGCACATTATCCACCAAAAAAATGAGACAAATTCTTATCGTTTTTTTAATCGTTTTTTCGAATTCTTTGCGCCTAAATGCACAATGGTTTCAAGGTGGAGGTGCAATTCCTTGCAATCAAAATGCAAACATTAACGCAACAGCAGTAGATGGTTTTGGGAATTGTATTGTTGGAGGTTACTTTAAAGGGAATATTGATTTGAATGTTGATACTTCAATCGCTCAATCCTATTCCAGTGCAGGTGCATTAGAGGATGCTTTTTTAGCAAAGTATGATACCTCCGGTAATTTAGTTTGGTCATTTGCTTTAGGTAGCAATAATGGCAACGAAAGAATTCAAGCCATAACGCTCGACCCCCAAAACAACATTTATGTTGGGGGCTATTATGGCGGTAATTTTGATGCCGACCCTGATACAAGCACCCATTTGTTGATCCAAAACAATACCATTTGGTTCAATATTTCAGATGCCTTTTTAGCAAAGTATTCTCCTGCCGGAAAATTAATTTGGGCGTTTTCTTTGTCCAGTCAATACAATGATTATATTAACGATATAGATTATTCTGCTCAAGGCAAAATAGTTATTGCCGGTTTTTATGAAGACAGTCTTGATTTTGACCCGGGGCCTAACAATGTTCCATTACTGGTTGGTGTAAGTGGTTTTGGCGATGGTTTTTTTGCCGCTTATGATACCAGTGGCAATTTTAATTGGGTAAAAAGATTAGGGTCGGCAACCGTAACAGAGAATTTAAAATACCTGGAAACAGATACTTCAGGTTCCATTATTATTGGAGGAACCTTTACTTCTTCGCTGGATTTTGATCCTTCGCCATCGGCAGGATATACATTGGACCCTGAAATTCCTTTGCGCTATTTTTTAGCGAAGTACAATTCATCAGGTAATTTTGTGTGGGCCCGAAAACTTTATTCATTATCGGGGAATGATAAACTTTTTGGATTGTCGGTTGATGCCAACAACAACATTTATACCATTGGAGAATTTACCGATACAGTTGATTTTAATCTGAGTAATTCAGTGGTTTTTAATTTAACTACTGCGGGTGATTTTGATGCTTTTATTGCAAAGTATTCCCCGAGCGCAGCTTTTGTTTGGGCAAAGCAAATTGGTCTTCCCAATGCCAATGAAAGTTTAAATTCAATGGTCATCAACGGTGCCAATGAAATTTATTATTCCGGAGTTTTTCAAGGCAATGGAATTGATGTGGATATGGGTTCTGCTCAGTTTTTATTGAATAGCAATGGTGCAAGAGACATCCTATTGCTCCGCACCAACTTAAATGCTGATCTTCTTGGTGCAATTGCAATTGGGGGCACAGCAAATGAAACGGCAGGTGTTGTTGCGAGTGCAAACTATGGAAGGGTAATGGTTTCAGGTCAATTTACAGGCAGTATGGATTTGGATTTGTCATGGGAGAATTCCATTTTTCTATCAGTCG
>JBILVQ010000021.1:0-22605 GCA_044370375.1 Bacteroidia bacterium | reverse complement strand
ATGGAGATTGCGGCCTGATGACCTTGAGCAACGGCAGTAATTACATTTTTTGGCCCGAAGGCCGCATCGCCACCAAAGAAAATTTTAGGATGAGAGGAAGCAAAGGTCGTTTCATTCACTACCGGCATGCCCCATTGATCGAAGTCAATTCCTAAATCGCGCTCAATCCATGGAAAACTATTCTCTTGGCCAATGGCAATCAACACATCATCTGCCTCATAAAAAACTTCTGCTTCACCCGTAGGGACCAATTTTCTTTTACCGTTTTCATCGCGTTCCACTTTCACTTTTTCGAAGAGCATGCCCTTCAATTTTCCACCTTCAACTACGAATGATTTGGGCACATGATTGTCGATAATGGGTATATCTTCGTGGATGGCATCTTCCTTTTCCCAAGGTGATGCTTTCATTTCGGCAAAGGGACTCCGCACAATAACTTTAACCTGTTCGCCACCTAATCGTCTGGCAGTACGGCAACAATCCATGGCTGTATTACCACCTCCAAGAACGATTACTTTTGATCCGATTTTATGGGTATGCTCGAAAGCAACACTCGACAACCAATTAATACCAATGTGAATATTCGCGTCTGCCTCTTTTCTACCTGGCAAATCCAAATCTCTTCCTTTGGGTGCCCCTGAACCAATAAAAACCGCATCATAGGCTTGGTTCATGAGTTCTTTCAAACTGGAAACATAATGGTTGAAATGCGTATGGATGCCAAGGTCAAGAATATAATTCACCTCATCGTTGAGTACTTGCTCAGGCAAACGGAAGGCAGGAATCTGGCTGCGCATAAAACCTCCGCCTAATTTTTGCTCATCGTACAAATGCAACTCATAGCCCAGCGTGGCTAGGTCGCGAGCTACGGTAAGAGATGCCGGTCCAGCGCCTACCAAAGCAACTTTCTTTCCATTGGGTTTGAAGGGCCCTTTGGGCATGTGTTGTTTTACATCTCCCTTGTTATCGGCAGCCACCCGCTTCAAACGACAAATGGCAACCGGTTCCTCCTCTACCCTTCCTCTGCGGCAAGCAGGCTCACAGGGTCGGTCGCAAGTACGACCGAGCACTCCGGGAAAAACATTGGAATCCCAATTGATCATGTAAGCTTCGGTGTATTTTCCCTGAGCAATCAAACGGATGTATTCAGGAACGGGAGTATGAGCAGGACAAGCGTACTGGCAGTCGACTACTTTATGGAAGTACTCCGGATTGTTGATGTCGGTTGGTTTCAAAGCGAAAACAAAATTTTAATACCATAAAGAAACCGATACCAATCAATATTTCAAAATATTGCACCCAAATAATCAAAAAAAAACATGGGTTGGTCGTAAACAGTGACTTTCAGGCAAGGCGCTCCACAAAGTACATATTTACGGGCCCCTTGTTCTTCGCCTGAATCATGCCGCGGGCTTCGAAAGAAAATTTATCCTTCACGATTTCGAAGGTAGCCTGAGAAATATTAACTTTTCCGGGTTCACCACTACTTTCCATTCGGGAAGCAGTGTTAACGGTATCACCCCACACATCATACGCGAATTTCTTGGTTCCAACAATTCCGGCAACCACAGGTCCGGTGTGGATACCAATCCTTATTTCAAAAAAATGTTTCCCTTCTTTTTCTCGTTGTTGTTTTAAGTCACGCATAAAATCGCGGATTTCGAGTGCAGCGTTGATACTATCTGCGGCATGCCCATCACGGGGAATAGGCAGTCCACCGGCAGCCATATAGCTATCTCCGATGGTTTTTATTTTTTCAATATGGTACTTATCGGCAATTTCATCAAAGGCCTTAAAACAATAATCAATTTCGGCAACCAAATCGGTAGGACTTAATTTTTCCGACAATTGAGTAAAGCCCTTAAAGTCGGTAAAAATCATGGTTACCGAATCAAAATGTCGGGCCTGTGAAGTACCGGTTTCTTTCAATTCCTGGGCGGTTTCAAAAGGCAAAATATTCAACAATAAATCGTCTGATTTCTTACGCTCACTTTCAATTACCGCATTCTGAGAGGTTAATAGCAAATTAGCACTCTGCTTTTGGCGGTAACTTCGCAGAAGCACAAAAGCCAAAATCAGCAACAATGCAAATCCTGCAATTAAAGAGTTACGGATAATACTGTCCAATTCTTTTTCCTTGTTCAACAAAGAAATTTGGTTCTCTTTTTTCTCGGTTTCATATTGGGCATTTACATCCTCCAAAATCCTTTTCGACTCGATATCAAACAGTGAATCCTTCACCTGGATAAAACGCTGAAAAAAGAACAGTTCTTTATCACAATCCATCATGGCATCATAAATCACCGACAATTGAAAATACACGTCTTTCTTAATCGGCAAGTCGTTCAAACGATTAGCAATGGCTAAACTTTTGTTAGCATATTCCAAGGCGAGTTTATTGTTACCGCCATCGAAATGAACCATGGCGATATTGATATTGGCAATGGCAATTCTTTGCTGATCGCCTAATTTTTCGAAGATGGATAAGGCTTCCTGGTAGGCATTTAATTCAAGATCGGCCCTAAAAAGATTTTCATACAAAATACCCAGATTGTTTAAGGTGTATGCTTTTTTAGTCAGTTGTCCTAAAGACTCGTACAAGGCGATGGCCTTTCTGAAATATTCTTCGGCCGAATCAAGCTCAAATTTTTCCTGTTTTATTAAACCCAGGTTGTTATAATTGGAGGCAAGTTCTGCTTTGCGGTTTAAACGTTTATTGATGGCAGCAGCCTGTCGGGCGAAGTTCTCTCCCTTATCAACATCTAACTGACGCAAAGCCAATTGTGGGAGATTGCTCGGATCAATTTTAATATCGTTTCGCTGAATTTGGTTGATATTATAATAGACCCTGGCCAATTGATTGTATGCATTGGCAATGGCGGTATCGTTTCTGTTTTTTTCAAAATACCGGATGGCCTCCATCAGATGATGAATACTGCCTTCATATTTTCCTTTTTCATAAAAATATACACCGAAATTCAAGGTAGTAAATGCCCAGTTGGTGCTATCCTTTGCCAGCAGGGCGGAGGACTGCATTTTGGTTAAAACCCTCTCGGCACCCGGCAGTTTCATGGCCGAATCACTCTCGAAAAAAGAATTTAGTACATTGATATCAGCAGCATCATACTTCTCTTTGATAGAAATTTCTTTGACCTCTTTCAGAGAATTAGCAGCCCTTAGCCATGGAAGAGCAAAGCACGAAAGAAAAGCAAAAAGAAAAAGTACTTTTATTTTCAACTGCGAAAGGATAAAAAAAAAGCGCGGAAAAAACCGCGCTTTCATCAGTGAAAAATTTTAGTCTATTTTAAATCCAACATTGCTGGCCATAAACTGAATCAAATCATCGGTGTTGACTTGACCATAGGTAGCGAAAATAAAAGTCTCGATCTCTTCCATGATCACCTTCTTATCGGCATTTTCCGGAAGGGTGGACATAATCACTTTAATTTCCGACAACAAGGTATTTTTGTCAGCCAATACAGGTGTAAAGGAAGCCTTTTTGAACAACTCCTTTGAATTGGTATCATAAATAAAGAATTCAACGGGATACAATTTTAAATTGCCATTGGCATCTCTTTCGGTAAATATGTCCTCAATATTGACAACTAGTTTACCGTTTTTTAAATTAATTTTTTTGCTGATGTCTATGCCCGCATCATTTTTGTACTTGGCTACCAAAATTCTACCTGAATCGAGTTTCATGGCAACAGTATCTACCCAAATTTGGGTTTGAGGCTGGATAAAAAGAAATTTCTCTTTGCCAAAATACCGGAACAAATCAGATTCCGGAGTAGCCACGGATGAGGCACTGCGGGTTGTAATGGCGGTACGGCGGGTAAGCGGCTTTAACACCGTGCCGGCAGTAACCGAAAGATTGTTTTCAGGTACCATTACAAATCTTCCGTTATCACGACTGATAACAAAAGCAGAATTGGAGAGGGCATTAAATTCCACCTGGTCTGACTTTGCAACAGAATTACCGGAAGCCATTTTTTGCTTTTGGGTAACATTATAAAGCCCACCGTTTACTTTAACCACATTGTAGTTTTCGGTTTGTGCCTTCAAAATAAAGGGCAACAAAACCAAACCCAGCAATAATTTTCGGAGCTGCGGTTTTGTTTTCATGGTTTGATTGATTTGAGGGTTAAACATTTTATCTATTAATTACCGAAGAGGTCGAAAACGAATTCACCGCCTTCATCTCCTGCGTTTTTGATGACATTGCCAATGGGTACTTGTTTTGATTCTTCTGAAACTTTCTCACGAACAAAGTTAATCATTTCGAAGGCAGTACTCCTGCTTTTGTTATTATTATCCAAATAAAATAACACTTGCTTAGCAAAAGGACTATGACCTCCACTTTGTCCGTCATCTACATATTCGAGACGACCACTGGTGAGCGCCCATCTCGACTTGGCTTGAGCAGCATTATCGAGGTTTCCGCGTTCCGAATCAATGAACAAAGAGCCGGAAAAACAGGCATCTGCAATGATGAAGACATGCCTTGCACTAATCTGCTTTAGCATTTTTACCAAATAACTATTGGGCAGATAATCGGCATCAACATCGCGCTTTGCATCTTGCGGAATCCAATATCCTTCATTCAACACCGGATCGAAATAACCATGCCCGGAAAAATAAATGAGCAACTTATCGTTGGGGCCGATTTTCTCAATGATGTTTTTAAACTCATCAATCATGGCCTGCTTGGTGGCCATTTCGTTGGTTAAAACCCTTGTATTTTCAGTCTTGAAATTATACTTCTTCTTCAACACTTCTGCAATGGCATTGGCATCGCTTACGGCATTGTTTAATTTGGGCCAAACAGCATATTGATCAATACCAAACACCAGCAAAAAATTCTTTGAACTGTAGTCGATTTCCAGGTCAAGGCTAGTTTCCTCAGCCCTAACAATGGTAAATTTTTTCACTGTTGACATGTCATTCACATCAATGGCTTCGATCACAAACTGGTTTTCGCCCATGGCCAACTTGATGGGCAAATTAAATTCACTGCCATTGCTTAGTTGAACCTGACTTCCATTTACCTTGAGCGAAAAGATACCGGTCTCATCAATGGCTGCTCCCTTTAAAACAATGTTTTCACTAAATACCTTGGCCTCATTGCCGCCAAGTGCCGGAGAAAGAATATTGATTTGAGGAGGATTAATGTCCTTATCGTTGCGCAAAATAGATTTGGGTGTTATGTTCAAATCAGAAACATCATAACCATAAAGATATTTTCGTTTATAGTCGGCAGTGAAAAGCCATTTGCAACCAGGATCAAAAGCAACAGCAGCAAGTGTTCCACGGGCAAAGGGCAAATCATAAACCCTTTTTAGCGCCATTAATTCAAGACTCCAAATAGCTACCTGGGGTGACAAAGAAGAGCCACACAGATACTTATCATCCTCGCTGAAGTTAAGTGAATAAATCCTGTTTTGTGAACCTGCCAAATGATAAAGTGCGTAGTTATTGGCAACCTCCACCATTTTTACAATACCGTTGTCGAAACCGCAAGCCACAAAACGATTATCGTGCGAAAGGGCCATGGTGCGGATAAAGCCCTCCATCACCAGGAGCTCTTTGGTGTAACTTCCGTTTTGCAAATTCACTTCATAAAAATGCCCCGAAGTACTCGAAACATAAACGGCATTACTTTTTCGGTTAAACAAAACATCAGTGAATTTTCCTTTATTATCGGTTAGCTCAAACAACTTTTTGCCATCTGCCAATTGAAAAACAAATAGTTTTCGATTAGAAGAAGTAACCGCAATGTATTTATTGTCGCGTGAAACATCTACACTTAATAAATTTCCGGAGACAGGGATACTGAAAACAAGGTTCCCCATTTTGGCATCATAAATCTGTACGGCATTTCCGAATTTCTTCTTACCGGCAACAATAATCTTTGAATCATCACCCGAAAAGGCAATATCATTGATTTCATCCACTTTGCAGTGAATAGAATTATTGACACTGTTGCCACCGGTCACCAAAACATCTACTCTTTTTAAACTGGCCACGGCCATCATTTTATTGTCGCGGCTGTAGGTAATAGAAGAAATACCCAAAGCACCAATCTTAATATAATTACCCGGCGAAATCTGTGCACTCAATGGCTTTGCGGCCATCAATAAGAGCACAACAAAGAAAAAATTCCGTTTAAAAAGCAACATAAGGTGATTCTTTCTCATTTAAAATTTTCGGTTTGCAAATTTAAAAATCACACCAATCTTCAGGTCCATGGCATTGTAGGGACTCTCCCTTTCAAATACCTCCACGATTTTACCATCAGCATAGCGCACCCTTTCCAAAATGCCGGCATCCTTGTCGGCAAAAAGTGAATTGGTAATATCACTGCTTTGCATACCGAGGAAAAGACTTGTTTTTCTACCCACATTAAAAGCAATGTTTAAGAAGGCACCCGGACAGGTAACACTGCCTGAAGCATAAGATTGCTGCATCCAGTTGCTTGCCGATTCCTGCACGGGCAATGGGTCTTTATAAGAACGATCCAAAGAAAGATAGTTGAGTTGCAAACCCAAACTGATAGAAACATAACGCAAAGGAAAAAACCTATAACCGGCAACGGCTCCTACCTGCAATCGGGTAAGGTTTTCGTTAAGCAGCAGGGCGGAGCCACCATAATTCAAGCTTGCATTGAATGGATAAGGTTCAAAACTTACCTCATTGGAAGCCATCAGATAAGAAGCATTGATTCCGGCAAAAATATTTCGGTCGATATAGTATTCGAGCCCCAAAGAAGCTCCGGTATTTAGCGCCTCACCCAAAAAAAGAGAATTGTTGTGCAACAAACCTACATTCAATTCAAGCGAGTAATTATCCTGAGCAGCGGCCCTTTCAACCCCGATAAAGAGAGCAAGCAAAACAACAAGTGAAAACAATTTCTTCATAATTTCTTATCTAACCTGGTGGATGTTTGCCGGACTTTGCACAGTGGAAATCAAATAACCTTTGTTGTTCATTTTAAATCCACAACCAATGTGCTGACTTCCTGTTAGAGAAACCTGTCCATCGGCATACAAAAACCATTGATCGGTTTGTGTATCAAAACCAAGAATTAAATCTTTACGGCCCTTTCCGCTATCATCCTTTAAAATACCCATTCCCAGATAGCCAATATCATTAAAGGAAAATGCAGCAGCACCATAAAACTTCAAGGGTGCATCGGGCAGTCGTGTCCACTCTTCCGTAATTAAATTAACCTTCCAAGTATCTTTTAATTCAACATAAGCATTGGCGGCTCCTCCGGAAATGTATAAATAGTCGCCAACGATAAAAGCAGCGGCATGACTGCGTGCTTTAAAATCGGCAGGAGGTGATTTTAATTCATTCCAAGACTGTCCGGAAGCATCCATTTTATAAACAGTGGTGGTAGGTACATCGCTCCCATTGCGGTAGCAACCTGCCACCAAATAATTATCGGATGAGGCGGTAAAGCCGGCAAAAGATGAACCTCCCGGAAAAGTTCCTTCCTCGGCCCAAACATCCGATGCGGGATTGTATGACCAAATTTTATCGGTAGCTACCCCATTGCTTTTACCGCCCATTAAAAAATATTTTCCGTTGCGGTAATATGCCATGGGTCCAACACAACCGGCATTGCCCGGAATATCAGCCACAGGTGCAACCGTACCGGCCATTGGATCCAATTTATAAAAAGTGGTAAGTTGATTTTGGGTATTTACAATAATTCCACCGCCCATTAAAACTCCTTCATTGCCTGCAATACAGGTCATTTGATTCCTTTGCTCAATAAACTGCGACTGGGTAGTTTTGGGTAAACCATTGTTATTAACCACAACCGTTTTTTCATCTCCGAAAGAAATCCTGCCACCGTAAGAAACTGCCGGCCTCACTTGCACGGTAGAATTTAAGCCAATACCGTAGGTCTGGCCTGAAAAATTTTTGGCACCCTTGCCGGATACGAAGCGGGAATAAAGGCGTATTGAATCGAGGAAAATCTCTTTGTAAACGACATTGTCGAAAGTATAGACATAACCCACACTGTCGAAATCACTAACACCATTAATTCCGGCCAGACTATAATCGACCACCAAACCAAAACCATCCTGGGTGTTGCTGACCGCAGCGTTACTGAAAGAGGCCACACCAGGGTAAGCCTCGGTGCTTTTCTTGCAAGCCGGCAAAAAAAACAAAGTCATCGTGCTGAAAATCAGCATACTTTTAAAAAAAGTCTTGGAACCCATTACACACTTTTTCATGCTGTGTAAATGTAGTAATAATTAAGATTGAATTAGACAAATCATACAAAAATACGATACAAATCACCCTTTTTGGGGGTACCAATGAACCAGTTTGTTTGAATTATCGAAGAATCAAACTAAATCAACGCGCGGCCGTTCATGGAAGCTGGTTGCTGCAAGCCCATTAGTTTTAAGATGGTGGGTGCTACATCTGCCAAGCGACCATCGTCCACTTTATGCAATTCAGCGCCAACAACAATAATGGGAACAGGGTTTAATGAATGAGCTGTATTGGGTGAGCCATCTTCATTTTTCATATAATCGGCATTCCCATGGTCGGCAATAATAACCAATCGATAATCCTTTTCAAGCGCAGCCTCCACTACTTCACCCAACATCCGGTCGACCGTTTCAATGGCCTTGATCACCGCCTCAATCACTCCGGTGTGGCCAACCATGTCCGGGTTAGCAAAATTCAAACAAATGAAATCCGGTTGTTGCTCCTTGATTGCTTTCACTACCGCATCTTTTATGCCGGGGGCGCTCATTTCAGGCTGTAAATCGTAGGTGGCAACTTTGGGAGAAGCAATCATAATGCGTTCTTCGCCAAGGAAGTTTTCCTCCCTGCCACCGGAAAAGAAAAAAGTTACATGCGGATACTTTTCAGTTTCTGCAATGCGCAGTTGCCTTAATCCCGCCTTCGACACCATTTCGCCAAGGGTTTCCTGCAAATTATCTTTTTCATAAATCACATGCACTCCCTTAAAATTTTCATCATAGCGGGTCATGGTAACATAATGCAAATTCAGCTTTTTCATACCGAATTCAGGCATATCCTGCTGCGTTAACACCTGGGTAATTTCTCTACAACGATCTGTTCTAAAATTAAAACTTATCACCGCATCTCCATCCTTTACCCAATGACCGGCTTCCGGATTTCCAATCACAAACGGCTCAACAAACTCATCGGTTGTGCCCGCTGCATAAGAATGCTCCAGAGCGGCTGTTGCGCTTTCAAAAAACTTACCTTCTCCCTTCACAAGCAATTGATAGGCACGCGAAACACGTTCCCATCGCTTGTCGCGGTCCATGGCATAATATCGACCCACCAACGAAACTATTTTCGCATTCGATCCCAAATCTTTAATTCCTTTTTCCAACTGCTTAACAAAAGCCAAACCGCTTTTAGGATCTGTATCACGACCATCGGTAAAAACATGAATGTTAACCCTTGGTAATTGATTCATTTCAGCCCATTCTAAAAGGGCCAGCAAATGCTCTAAACTGGAATGAACCCCGCCATCAGATACCAATCCAAATAAATGAAGGCTCTTCTGCTCTTTTTTAACATAAGCTGCTGTTTCCTGCAACAAAGGCTCTTCAAAAAATGAACGATGCCTTATGGCCAAATTAATTCTCACCAAATCCTGATAAACCACTCTTCCTGCACCTATGTTCAGGTGGCCGACTTCAGAGTTGCCCATCTGACCCTGTGGCAGCCCCACATCTTCGCCCCAAGTTTTTAAAGTAGCATGCGGCCAATCCTTTAAAAGTTGATGCATCACCGGGGTTTTTGAAAGAGCAATTCCATCTGAACTGCTGCCATTTCCAATACCCCAACCATCCAAAATAATCAATGCGGTTTTCTTTGTCATGGCCAGAATTTAAGCGGGTGCAAAGTTACGAAATATATGCTCGCTTAGGGTCGGCTCCATTCAATTAAATCCCTGATCACAACCGATGCACAAGCCCCGCCAAAAGCGGCAGGCAAGTAGGATATGGTACCAAAAGCCGACTTTTTAAATTTGCTTCCATCTGTTCGCATCAAGGATTCTTTCACCACTTCTTCGGTCGAAAAAACCGCTTTAATGCCTTTGGTAATTCCTTTGTAACGCAATCTTTTTCTTACATAAAATGCAAGATTACATTGGTAAGTTTCGCTGATATCCACCACCTGCAATTTGGTTGGATCCATTTTTCCTCCTGCCCCCATCGAACTGATGATCGGCTGTTTGCTGCGGTAGGCCAAGGCCAGAAGCGTAATCTTAGGCGTTAAACTATCAATGGCATCCACCACATAATCATAGGTATTTTGCATCAATTCTTCCACCAATTTAGGAGTAAGAAAATCTTTAATCACCTGCAACTCAATTTCCGGATTTATTTGTCTGATTCTATCCGCCATTAAATCTGCCTTTGGCAGTCCGTGCGTAGTAGCCAAGGCCGGCAACTGCCTGTTACGGTTGGTAGGATCAACCGTATCCCCATCCACAATGGTCATGCGCCCAACACCGGCCCTTGCAATATATTCTGCGGCATAAGAGCCCACACCGCCCAGCCCAACCACAAGCACGTGTTTTTGCATTAATCCTTGCAAGGCCTTCTGACCAATCAATAATTCGGTTCTTCCCAACCAGGCGGTATCTTTCATTATTCTTGCTCAAGCATTTTACTGGGGTGCAAAGTAAAAAATTTAAGGAAGAAAATAAATCGCTGCTGCTAGGTGCTTCCTGCCATTCATTTCACCCGTGCAAAGAGCCCTAAGTGGAAACAACTGCAACAGCAAGCTCCCTCGAAGCCAAAATCACTGCGATTTAATCAGGCTATTTCAACAGTATTTTGTTAGCTTTGCGCCCAAATTATGCACCCGTAGTTCAATGGATAGAATATCAGATTCCGGTTCTGAGGGTTGCAGGTTCGAGTCCTGCCGGGTGCACTCTTTTTTATTTTCCTCCAAACTTTTCTCCGCTCCACCATTCCCTTACCTTTGGTGTCTTGCCTAACCCCTCCATGCTTTCGGAAAATAACCGCATCTACGGACTCGATATCCTAAGAACACTGGCCATTTTGCCCGTAATTTTTCAGCACGGAGGAATGTTCTTGCAAAACACAGGCACCTCTTTTCCCTGGATCCCATTGCCGGATGGTGTTGAGATATTCTTTGTATTAAGCGGTTTCCTCATTGGAGGCATTCTTTTGCGGCAACTCAGCCAAGATGAATTTTCTAGCCTCAAAGCTGTTAAACATTTTTGGTTGCGCAGATGGTTCAGAACATTACCCGCCTACTATCTTGTACTACTTCTCAATATAATTTTTATTTACTTCAATCTTAATGGTGAAAGTCCCGATAACCTGAGCTGGCGTTTTTTCGTCTTTGCCCAAAATCTTTTTCAACCGCTGCAAGGCCCCTTCTGGGAATCATGGTCGCTGGCCGTTGAAGAGTGGTTCTATCTTCTTTTTCCCATGTTGCTTTTCTTTATTGCAAAACTCAATTTTCTCAGCAAGGAAAACCGATTCACTACAGCCCTCCTGCTGTTCACCTTTGTGCCCTTTTTGCTCCGTGTACTAAAAGGCATCGAAATGCAGGTAGATGGCTATGGATGGGACATTCATTTCCGTAAAATGGTTTTCGTACGCCTCGATTCAATCGCCATCGGCATCTGGATGGCTTGGTTTAAAATCCGTTACCCTAAACAATGGACTTTCAAGCCGCTTTGGCTCATGGTGATAGGCTTTGCCTGCTTTTTTTATCTTGATACCCACCAGGCGGCCGACAATAGTTTTTTCAACAAAGTGCTTCGTTTTCCTTTGTATAGTTTATGCTTTGCCCTCACCCTTCCTTTCTTTGACAGCATTAAAAGAGGCAGCGGTCTTGCCCTAAAGATTTTTACCCATTTGTCAAAAATATCCTACAGCATGTATTTAATCAACCTTGGTTTGGTGGGCAGTGTAATTCATCACCTTTACAAGCCGGAGGGCACCCTAGCTGCCATCGTTGCTTACCTTGTTTATTGGATCGTGGTAGTAGCCGGAGCCGGCCTATTATACAAATACTTCGAAAAACCATGCACCGATTGGCGCGAAAAATGGAGTTAATGGCTTAGGGGCTTCCCCCTTTTTTACCTCCGATAAAGAAAACAAAAAAACGTTGTCCTAATTTTTTGCACATCGTACTAAAAAAAGGGGTCGCGCCATTCGTTCCAAATCCTCGAAAAAAAATGGCCAGGCCTAGGAATTCATTTTGCAACAACCTGCCATTTTTTTCTGCGGGTTTTCCACTGCTGTCGCTAAGCCATGGGGCCGAAATCCTTCTACAAGCTAATAAATATGGCGTCATCAAAGGGCGTGGTATAAACAAGGCAAAAATTCAATTGGCAGGCATTGAACAAGCAATCCATCAATAAATAACTTCCTCCTCATTAATGTTCAACACAAAAGGGTAAACGCTGCGCAGCGCTCTGTCCCGATTCATGCAAGGTTACAAAATACAAACCGGAGGCAAGCAGTTCGGTTGAAAGCTGAAGTACATTGGCACCTGGAACCAGCGCAAACGTTTCGTTCAGTAATAACTTACCGGGCAGGTCATACACTTTCAATTCGGCATTGCCCGAAGAACTTGCGTAATAACTAAGCGACAAAGACTCGGCAGCAGGATTCGGGTAAACCCTGAAACCATTGCCGGACAGCATTCTGCCTGATGCCATGCCGGTAATGGTATTGTTAGCAGAAATTATCCATCGCTCAGGGTCGAACAAAACACTGTCGGCCAAAAAATCTAGGTCAACCTGAAAACCTTGTCCGGAAAAAGTATGATGCAAAACAATAAGGGTATCGCGGGAATTATTCTTGAACAACAAGGGCAAAGGCAATTCAAAAAAGCCAACCGAGGAATGCGACTGGGTTTGAAAAATTTCCAGTTGGTGGGTTCCGTTGGGCGATTGACTCCATTGAATCTGATAAGAAGGAAAACCCTCACCAACATACCAATCGTTAAAATACCAATCCAGATTTTGCCCTGCACTTTGCTCCATGTGAAACTTAAATTGTGGTGTTTTGGCAAAGCCATAATTCAGTTGGGCATCCATCAAATAATTTCTTACACCGGCAAAAAAAGCACTATCGCCCATCACCCAACGAAGCGTATGCAAAACCATAGCGCCTTTGTAGTAGGTTAACCGTGCATCAAAAATTCTGGCTATATCCGTTGTATCGGTACATTTCACAGAGCCACCCGGCAAACTGGTAATGTTTTCCATTACATTCCGTTTATAAATCCTCCACCAGTATTCAGAATAAAAATCGTAGCACAAACCGCTAAGGTAAGTGGCGAAACCCTCGTTGAGCCAAATATCCTCCCACGAACCGCAAGTAGTGGCATTGCCGAACCAATGATGACCCAATTCGTGTGCTATCAAATCGTAATAAAAATCACCCATAAAAGTAGAGGTCTGGTGTTCCATTCCACCTCCCAAGCCACATTGAATATGACCATACTTCTCCTCCTTAAAAGGATAATCACCAAACAAAGAATCAAAAAGGACCATTTGCTCAATTACATCATCGGTAGATTGCTGGGCATAGGCCAAATCTTCCGGATAAACGTAATTCAGCACTTCAATGGTCTCATTTCCGAGATTAACAAAATTAGAATAAGCGGTATAATTGCTAACGGCCAAACAAACCAAGTAGGTAACAATGGGGTAGCGATGCCTCCAATGAAAAACTTTATTGCTACCACTTTGTGTTTCAGAAACCAATAAACCATTGCTGGCCGCCTTGTAAATATCAGGTGTTGTAATCAGCACATCAATGGAATCAATTTTATCTACCAAATTTTGCCGGCATGGCCACCAATCCTTTGCACCATAGGGTTCAGAGAGCGTCCACAAAACAGGAACGTTGTTATGCGTACTTTGCACAAAAGAGCCCAGACCAGAGGAAACAGGAGCCCCACTGTAAAAAACCTCAACAGAATCAACCATGCCGGAGGTAAGACTAACAGGAAAATCGATATGCAAAACATCACCGCTGAGCTGAGAAAAAACAAGTTGCTGCTGATGATAAACAACACTGTCAACGCTTAGCACCAGGCTTAAATCAAACTCTATACTATTTACATTAGAAAAAGGTACAAAATAAGTTAAAACCGAACCGGCAATAAAATTTACGGCCGGATCCACGTTCCAACGGCAACGATGATAAACAATATCGCTGTTATATACTGCCAACGATTTCAGGGAATGATTGCCAGCGGGGGCGTGAGAAGACTTTTCGCAGGCAGCAATACAATCCACTGAGCCAGCCTGAAACTTAGGCGGCTGATTTTGCGCCCTGCCAGCAAAAGAAGCAAGTTGAACCAATACAAACAAAAGAAAAATGCGTTGTTTCATGACAAACAAAAATACGAAACGAATCTTTGATGATAAAGATAAAAAATATTTGGCAGTGCTGTTGGTAAACCTTTCGGACTGCTCCCAACAAAAATTCAGCTAGGAAAATCAACCTCATTCAATAATTTTGTTAATTATTGATTAAAAAGGGCCAAAAAATGCCTGCGAAATTTATCTTTGTGTCATGGTTAAGTCCTTACATAAACTTTTTCTGCTTGCCTTACTTTTCATGGGCCTGGGTTTTCGTGTCAGCGCTTCCTATCTGTTGTTGCCCATGGACGAAAGCCAAAAAAATCATTTAAAGGCCTATGGAATTACCTATTGGAGTTTAACCAAGGGGTGGGAATCAGATTGGCTGCTCAATTACCGGGGCGGTAGTTTCATGATGAAATACAACAAAGTAATTGAAGACGAATGCAGAATCCGTGGTGTAAGCTATGAGTTGATTGCAGACGCAAGAGCCAGTGCTATATTGTTAGAAATTGCTTCTCCTGAAATCAATATGGATGTGGTGAAATTAGAAAAAGCGCCCAAAGTGGCTGTTTATTCACCAAAAACCAAACTGCCTTGGGATGATGCTGTTACCCTTGTTCTTACCTATGCTGAAATACCCTATGATGTGGTTTATGACGAGGAAGTCATCAACAACAAGTTAATGCTTTACGATTGGTTGCATTTGCACCACGAAGATTTTACAGGGCAATATGGTAAATTCTATGCACAGTACCGTAATGCAGCCTGGTATCAGGAAGAACAAAGAAATACAGAGGCCATGGCGCATAAGCTGGGCTTTAACAAAGTATCTCAACTAAAGCTCGCAGTAGCACAAAAAATCAGAGATTTTACCGCAGGCGGTGGCTTTTTATTTGCCATGTGTTCTGCTACCGATAGTTATGATATAGCACTGGCATCCGAAGGGGTGGATATTTGTGAAAACATGTTTGACGGTGATGCTGCTGAGCCCGGTTTCAACAAACGCATCGACTATTCAAAAACTTTTGCCTTTCACGATTTCATTGTCAGTACCAATCCTTTCGAATACGAATTTTCCGACATTGATGCTAAAACACCTCGGCAGGTAAAAGAACAAAACGACTTGTTTGTGCTATTTGATTTTTCGGCCAAATGGGATCCGGTTCCAACCATGCTTTGTCAGAACCACGAAAAAATTATCCATGGCTTTATGGGGCAAACAACTGCCTTTATGAAAAAAACCATCAAGCCCGGTGTGCTCATCATGGGCGATAACAAGTCTATTGCCGAAGCCAGGTATATTCATGGGGAATTTGGCAAAGGTACCTGGACTTTTTACGGGGGGCATGATCCGGAGGATTATCAACATTTTGTTGGCGATCCACCAACCGACCTCAGCTTACACCCGAATTCGCCGGGTTACAGACTTATCCTGAACAATATCTTGTTTCCTGCTGCAAAAAAGAAAAAGCAGAAAACTTAGAACTTGGCATTTATTTGTTGATTGGCAGAAAAATTCTTTTACCTTTTCTATTTCTAAAATAGAAAACCAAGCCATTCTCTAAACTCTTCCGGATAATTGAGCAAGAAATTTTTCCTTTGGCCCTTATCCAAACTTAACAAACTCAATAAAATTAGCATTTAATAAGCTAAATCAATAAAATAATCCATAGATAATTTTGCCATTCAAAAAACTTTTATACATTTGTATAATGGGAAGCGTATAGTAATAGGGAAGAGTTTTTTAAATCGTTCATTTTTTAAATCTATCAATATGAAAACAAATCAAATTTTGTTCAAAAAAATGTGGGAGAACCATGCGTTCCTAACCGCAAAATTGCTAACTTGTAAGGGATTCGATTGGTGAGCTTGTATTTCAACAAAGTTCAATGGTTTCTTCAGGCATTATCAAAATTAATTTGGCTTCATTAAACCCTGGATTGTACTTAGTAAAAATAAGTGACGCTGAGGGTAATATGAAGGCAGTTAAGTTTGTGAAACAGTAAAATTTTATTAACCAAAACAGGTGAACATTTAAACACTTCACCTGTTTTACAATTTTCAAAAAATGAAAAAGGTTTTATTTTTTTTGGTTTTGGTAATTGTGTTTACCAAAAGCGAAGCTCAGTGGACGCAAAATGGGAATGATGGAATACCCCCAATAAACGTTTTCGATTTAGATTCATTTTTATTGACTTTTAATTCTTATGGAATTCAAAAATCAACAAATAACGGTATATCTTGGTCTTTAATTCCGTCACCATGTGTTTTCAACAAGGAATTACTAAATTCCAATGGAAGGATTATTGTTACCTCAGATAAAGGAATCTACATTTCAGACGATTATGGTTTTTCATGGCTTCAATCAAACAATGGTATTACAAACCCGGGTAATGGAAACCAAAACACAATACTTAAATTGTCTAATGGTGATATCATCTTTGCAAATAACAATGGACTATATAAGTCTATCAACAACGGCAACAACTGGACAGCAATGACAACTAGTCCTACTAATATAAGAAGTTTAGGATTTGATACTACTTCGAGTATAATGGTTTGTGCCACGCAAGGAGGTATCCATGTTTCGAACGACTTAGGTTTGACTTGGGTTTTACAAAATACTGGTTTAACCTCTACAAATATTATTGTTTTAGAACATCTTAATGGAGTTTGGTTTTGTGCAACAAACCTGGGCAACATTTTTGTATCAACAAACAACACATTTCAATGGGTATCGGCCAACGGATTGTTAGGTACTTATATGAATCCAAGAATACTAAAAGCAAACAATCAAATACTTGCAAACAGAACAACAGGAGTTCAAGTGTATAATTTCATCACTTCACAATTTGAAAATTCTAGTCTAAATCAATCTTTTCCAGTTTGTATTTCGGATGGTATAAATCAGACTTTTTTTGGCGGAGAAATCATCAATAACAAGCCTGATATCTATAATTCTATCTATACAAATAGTTTGGTTGGAACAAACTGGAACTATATAAGGGGTTTAAGGAATACCGCTCCTACAGGCTTTGATAAACTAAACACTGATTTACTTGCATTTGATGGAGCAGGTGCCGGATGTTATTCTGCTTCCTTAGATTCGTCTTATTACATTATTGGTGCACCTTATGTGTTTGGGTCTGTTAGTGGTAACATCACCAATTCTTTAAAATACCAAAACCAAAAATTTTACTCTGCTACCAACTCTGGTATTTGGATTTCAAATGATTCAGCTCAAACTTGGGTGCAGCATACAAGTGGCTTACCACAAACACCACCCAGCAACTATTTTTATACTTATGATTTAGAGGTTTTTGGTGATACCATCATCGTTTCTACCGACCAAGGTCCTTACATTAGTACGAATGGTGGCAACAGTTTTTCAATTGCAAATTTTCCGGGAACTACATCTTCAAAAGATTTGCTCTACCATAACGGAAAATTGTATAGTGTAGGCTCTCCAAAAATGTTAGTTAGTTCTGATTTAGGTGCAAACTGGGTGCAGTTTGGAAGTTTGACAGCAGGTTTCTTAAAAATTTATGGAACCGGAAATTATATCTATTCATCTGATGAACAAGAAATTTACTTTACCAATGATACGGTAGGCATTACATCCAACATTTCCGGTAATATTGGGCAATTTATGGGCCCGGGTAGCAATCCAAGTATTGCCGCCATTGATTCACTTCTTTTTGTTTCTGCGTTTTTTAGAGTTGGAGTACACAAAATGAACATCAACCAACCCGGAGTTTATACAGACATTAGTGATAATTTGCCTGTTTATGAAGAGACTCCGGGTTTTTACCAATACCCCTACATGAATGGAGGGAGTGCATTAACCATCTTTGATAACAAACTTTGGTTAGGCACAGCCGGCATGTCATGCTTCACGCGCCCACTCAGTGATTTTGGTTATCCGCCGGTGGTGGTTACTGATAGTAAAAATGAAACAAAAAAGGCAGGAGAAACAGCTTTAAGCATTTATCCGAACCCGGCCAATGAAACATTAAAAATTAATGGGCTTTATGAAAGTGCAAACATCGAAATTTATGGTTTGCAAGGGGAGTTAATTCATTCCATTAAAAACACCAACAGTACTTATCTTACTTTAGATATTCGCAATTTTCCTAATGGTATTTATTTCGTAAAAGTAAGTGACAGAAAGGGTAATGTTAGTACCGGGAAATTTGTAAAGGATTGAAAAAAATCCAAACAGTTTATTCAAGTAAATTGGTTAATCGTTACAAAAAATTGGATGCCAATCTTGCACTACCAACCCCATTTACTCAACAACTCCTTTAAATGTTTTTGCTTAACCGGTTCCCTTCGGTTTTTTCCAAATTCTGTATGATAGCGGTGTGAGCGCAAAAACTTAACCTGAACGCGGTCCCAATCTTCTTCATTTTGGACAATTTTCAGGTTTTTGTATTCCTTAAACAAACTGGCACCAATATCATAAAACTGAGCAGTTCCCAAATAATCTAAATCCGCATCACAAATGATTTTTTCCAACAGGTTCTTTGGATTCTGTGGAATTTTGGTGGCCTCAATCATGTTGCAAATCACCAGAATATCTTTTTGTGAATAACCCCATGAGGGCAAAAGTTCCTTAATAAATTCTATCCCTTTGTCTTCATGATGATCATAATCCCAAACAATACCAACATCATGCATGAGGGCGGCAGTTCTAAGAAGATGAGCGCTTTTTTTATCAATCTTCATCCTCCGGATATAGGCATTACAGGATTGAAGAACGGTTAAGGTATGATTGGTTCCGTGGTAACTTACAAATTCGGGCAAGCCTTCATCCAGTTTGGAAACTACAAAACGCTTTAATTTACTGATGTTCATTATAACCTTTCAATGCTGGGTTAAAGGGTGAGCTTCAAAAAAATCATTTCGGTAGGTTTTTTTCTTTGACATCCCTCGATGTTGTGGGATAAAAATAAAAAAATTAATTCAAACCTTGAAAAGAGGCAGGCAGGAAGCAAAAGAATCAACGCTTAAGGGGCTGGGGTAAAATTTACTTTTGGCTAAAGCATTTCAAAAACCCCTGCCGCTCCCTGTCCGGTTCCAACACACATGGTTACCACACCATACTTTCCATTGCTTCGTTTCAACTCATTAAACAACTGAACCGATAACTTGGCACCACTGCATCCGAGCGGATGTCCTAAGGATATAGCACCACCGTTTACATTTACGCGGGAGGTATCCAAATCGAGGGTGCGGCAAACGGCCAGTGATTGTGAGGCAAAAGCTTCGTTGAGTTCAAACAAATCAATTTGTGACTGATTGAGGCCGGCCTTTTTAAGTGCCAAGGGAATAGCGGCTACCGGTCCGATGCCCATGATGCGTGGAGGCACTCCAGCGGCAGCATAAGAAACCATTCTGGCAATTGGTTTTAGTTGATGCTTCTTCATAAAAGCTTCACTTACCACCATCACAAAAGCAGCTCCATCACTTGTTTGTGAAGAATTACCGGCTGTTACACTTCCTTTGGCATCAAATACCGGTTTCAATTTTGCCAATGCTTCCAGGTTGGTATCTGCCCTGGCACCTTCATCGGTATCCACCACAAACTCTCTGGTTTTCTTTTTCTCGTTGGCATCCAGATAGGTTTCGAGAACCTTTACCGGTACAATTTCATCCTTAAACTTACCCGCTTGAATGGCGGCAATGGCCTTTTGGTGTGAACGAAAAGAAAATTCATCCTGATCTTCTCTGCTCACATGATATTCTCTGGCCACTGCTTCAGCGGTAAGGCCCATACCCCAATAATAATCGGCATGATTTTTTGCCACATCAAAATTAGGCACAACCCTCCAACCGCCCATAGGGATTAAACTCATGCTTTCCGCTCCGCCGGCAATAATACAATCGGCCATGCCTGAATGAATTCTGGAGGCTGCAATGGCAATGGTTTCCAATCCTGAAGAACAATAACGATTCACGGTCATGCCAGGCACCTTATCCGTGTTAAAGGCCTGAAGAGAAATAAGACGGGCCATGTTTAGCCCCTGTTCTGCCTCAGGCATCGCATTGCCCACCATTAAATCATCCACCTCCTCGTGTTGAATGGAGGGATAGGCATTCATGATATCTTTGATAACGGCTACTGCAAGTTCATCGGGGCGTGTAAAACGGAAACCACCGCGTCCGGCCTTCCCTACTGCTGTTCTTTTTGCTGCTACAATATATGCGTTCATGGTAAATCTTTTTTTGAAATTAATTACGAAGAATTTTGCCTCCTGTCAGGATGCTTTGAATTCTCTCCAAGGTTTTCTTTTCTCCGCAAAGCGACAAAAATGCTTCTCTTTCAAGATCGAGCAAATACTTTTCGCTCACCAAGGTTGGCTGAGATAAATCACCACCACATAAAACATAGGCAAGCTTCTGAGAAATCTTGGCATCATGTTCACTGATGTAGTGTCCGCTAAGCATAGAATCGGCACCTAAGTAGGCCAAGCCAAGTCCTTGTTTCCCGAGCACCCTAATATCCTTGCGTGGAGCGGGTTGCGTATAACCTTTCTCAACCAAAGCAAGACATTGTGCTTTTGCTTCTGATAGCAAACGGTCGCGAGAAATCACAACCATATCATTGCCTTTGCGCAGGTACCCCAAATCAAATGCTTCCACCGCAGAAGTAGATACCTTAGCTTGTCCGATGGTTAAAAAACGATCACGGAAAGTATTCAATTCAACATCGCCTTCCTTCAATTCATCCGATAAACGAAGTGCAAATTCTTTGGTGCCACCACCTCCGGGAATCAATCCTACTCCAAACTCCACCAGACCCATATAGGTTTCGGCATGTGCTACCACTTTATCGGAATGCATGCTTATTTCGCAGGCACCACCCAAGGCCATGTTATGCGGTGCTACCACAACAGGAACAGAAGAATATCGAACCCTCATCATTGCATTCTGGAAAGCACGGATAGCAAAATCCAATTCATCCCATTCCTGTTCAACAGCAAACATAAAAATCATTCCAACATTGGCTCCTGCCGAAAAATTCGCTCCTTCGTTAGAAATAACAACCCCGGCATATTCCTTTTCAGCTAACTCTATGGCCTTGTGAACGCCTTCCAGCACCTCGCCTCCAATCGAATTCATTTTGGTATGGAATTCAACATTCAAAATTCCGTCTCCGAGGTGTGTAATGCTGCTGCCTGAATTTTTCCAAATGATTTTATCCTTCCTTAAATTATCGAGGAAGATAAATTTATCCTGCCCGGGAACCTTCAAATAGCTCGCAGTTGCGGGATCATAGTAATATTTCAGCCCTGCTTCACTTTTATAAAAAGTTTTGTTGCCTGCAGCCAGCATGGTGCTTACCCAAGCACTCACTTTCAGCCCTGCTTTTTCCATCATCGGTACAGAAAGTTCTGCGCCAATGGCATCCCATAATTCAAACGGACCCATTTCCCAGCCGAATCCGGCTTTCATGGCAGCATCTATGCTAAACAAATCATCCGAAATTTCAGGAATTCGATTCGATACATAGGCAAAAAGACTCATGAAAGTGGAACGATAAAAATCACCGGCCTTGTCCTGGGCCATGGCCAGCATTTTTATTCTTGCCGGTAGTGCATCAATTGACTTGGCTGCTTCCAACGAAGCAAATTTTACTTTTTGTGATGACTTGTACTCCAGCGTTTTCAAATCAAGGGCAAGAATTTCTGAACCTCCACCGGGAAGATTAACCTTTTTGAAAAAACCTTGTTTGGTTTTTGACCCCAACCATTTATTCTCCACCATTTTTTCAATGTACTGCGGTAAAGCAAAGGTGCTGTTGGATTCATCGTTCGGACAACTCTTCGCTACCCCATTCGCTACGTGTACAAGCGTGTCGAGCCCAACCACATCGCAGGTACGAAAGGTGGCAGACTTGGGACGACCAATTACTGGACCTGTTAAGCGATCTACTTCTTCAATACTTAAACCGGATTGCTCCACATAATGAAACAAGTTCATGATACCAAAAACCCCAATCCGATTTGCAATAAAAGCGGGGGTATCCTTACACAACACGGTTGTTTTTCCGAGGATAATTTCACCATACTCCATTAAGAAATCAAGGACTTCTTTTTTTGTATGGGGGGAAGGAATAATCTCCAGCAAACGCAAATAGCGGGGAGGATTAAAGAAATGCGTACCGCAGAAATTTTCTTTAAAATCTTGTGATCTGCCTTCACACATCAGATGGATGGGAATACCCG
>JBILVQ010000166.1:0-6822 GCA_044370375.1 Bacteroidia bacterium | reverse complement strand
AAATGCCTGGGGAATTAAGGTCATTTGTCAATTAAAAACGAAAGCCGATTTAGAAAATGACCGTCTCATAATTCTTGCAGGAAAGTCTTATTTCAGCCCAATTGTCGGTGGGCTTAAAATAAACAAATTAGACCTTCCCCTGAAAGGTAAAAGAATGGGAGAAAGAGTTCAATTCATGAAAAACAAAATATCAAAATGAAAAGCAAACTACACGAATTGTATCAAGGAAGGGTTATCAACCCAACCAATCTAGACGAAATTCCAAAAGAACAATACATGGTATATGTTCTTTTATTAAATGAAAAAACAATTGTTCTAGGACATGGTAAGAAAAATAGAGCTAGAATAATCTTTGACAATAAACAACACTACACCAAAAACCACATCAAGGCCTTGTTTGTCAGGTTATATCATTTATACGATGATGGCGAATTTGAAAGGTTCATTATCATTTGTGAAAACAAAGAAGAAGCAAAGAAAATTGAAGATCGTTTACACAAAGAAATAGGAGGAAATAACCGCCATGTCTCAGAAAATATTCGAAAAGAACTTTTTAAAGGATTAGATTCAAATTCTTTGACAAAATTGGTTTTAGAAATTGCCATCCTCTCCTCTTTTGATGGAATAGCTGATATAAAGAATTGGTATAAGCATCAAGTTATCAGCGAAGAAATTTGGAAGGATGTTGCTAATAGGTTGGGGATGGAATATCCTTCAATAAAACAAACCCCAAAATCAAAATCCAAAGGAAATCATTTCAATAATTTATGAATAAATTTGATATAAACTTTGTAATCAGATTAATCATCCCAAAAACCAATACCGTAATTTTTCAAATGCCACCAGTGAAAACCTAGATTCTAAAAATCAGTCAAAACAACCCAATAATTGTCTAGCATTAATACAAAAAAGCGTTACAAAAACCCAATAAACAAAACAAATTTTATAAATTAAATCAATTCGAGTTTACAAGAGAATTAAAAATAAAAAGGTTACAATAGTCAATACAAAACCTCTAGGTGGCTTTTGCTTCCTGCTTAGCACTAAAGCCGCTCGAAACAAAAAAAACAATGAAAAAAGTAAATAAAGAAGGCTTTATCCCCACCCACGGTGGATACCGCAATTTATTCAGTTACCAAAAGGCGGAAATTATTTATGATGGGACGGTGTACTTTACAAATAGATTCTTTCATAAATACGACCGTACAATTGGGCAAATGGTGCAGGCTGCACGCAGTGGAAAGCAAAACATCGCAGAAGGTAGTATGGCCTCGGCCACCTCGAAGGAAACAGAAATCATACTTACAAATGTAGCCCGTGCCAGCTTAGAAGAACTACAAATTGATTATGAGGATTTTCTAAGAACAAATAAGTTGCCCATTTGGGATAAAGATCATCGTCTAGTTGCACGCCTAAGAGAGATGAACAAAAGTTTACCTAACCCAACTTATGAAACCTTTATTAAAGCTATTGAACACGAAAGTCCGGAGATCTGTGCCAATACAATGATTACTCTCATAAAGATTTGTAATTACCTGCTGAAACAACAACTAAAGCAATTAGAAAGCGTTTTTATAAAAGAAGGTGGATTAAGGGAGAGAATGACCAGTGCAAGAATTCAAGAAATGAATAAAAAGAAATAGTTTAAGGGCCGAAAATACTATCGAGACCACTAGTCCCACAAAGTCGCAAAGGTCCCAAAATACCATTTAAAAATAAACCTGCCAAAACCAAGGCAAATTCTTTTCTGGCTCTCTTTCCTCGCTCGGTCCTCTGGTTCTTTGGTATTCAACGCCCAAATTTGAAACCTCAAAAAAGGTCAAATTTTCCCGGCATCACAATAGATCCTCAATCAATTTCTTCTGCAATCACCGATGCCTCCTCTGTCTTACTGGAGTGAGCAAGCATCCGATTGATTTCGGCTATCTCTTCTTTTGTTAGATAACGCCATGCTCCGTAATTGATGCCCTTCAAACTCACATTCATGATTCTGGTTCGCTTCAATTGGGTAACCTGATATCCCAAAACCTCACACATCCTCCTGATTTGCCGATTTAAGCCTTGCGTTAGGATGATTTTAAAAACATTCTTTCCCTCCTGTTTCACAAAACACTTCTTTGTTACCGTATCAAGAATATTCACACCATTGCCCATTGCTTTAATGAATTCAGGGGTCACCGGTCGGTGCACAGTCACCAAATATTCCTTTTCGTGCTGATTTCCGGCACGCAAAATTTTATTCACAATATCCCCATCATTGGTCAAAAAAATTAATCCCTCCGATGGCTTGTCTAACCTCCCCACCGGAAAAATTCTTTTCGAATATTTCAAATAATGCAACAAACTATCCTTGTCTTTTAAATCCGTGGTACAGGTAATCCCAACGGGTTTATGAAAAGCAATGTACACCGGTTTTTCTTTGGCTCTCAAATAAGCCCCATCCACAATAATTTCATCTTCATCCGAAACCTTGGTCCCTAATTCAGGTACTCCACCATTCACCATAACCCGGCCTTCGGCAATCAATTTATCTGCCTCGCGTCTTGAACAGGTACCTGTATCACTTATGTATTTATTGAGACGAATTTTCATGCACAAAACAGCTTAATTGCATCAAAGTAAACAAATGATTTTCTTAATACCACATAACAGGACAAAAATTTATATTTGTCCCTTTAAAATTAATTTAATTTCCCTTTAGCGATGAAAGAACTATTCATTTCCGACAAACAAAAATACCTCAATGAGCATTTTCCTTTTGCCGAAATACCCAAGCTCAGTGATAAATTCGAATGCCTGCACTGCGGTTCTATTATCACCGTAGGCGATTACAAAGTATTCAAGGCTAGCGATGGTTTTGAGTTTATCTGCTGCCCCAATGCCCCGGAATGCGATGGAACGCTCATCGATTGGTTTCCTCTCTCCGGCGAAAACGATAGTGTTGAGGACAACCTATTGCAATAAAAAAAGCCCCGAAAATTCAGGGCTTTCTTTTAGTTTTCTTGAGGGAATCAGGACAACATTTCGTAACTCCTGCGAATAAATTTGGTCAACTCCTCCCCTTTCAAAAGATTCTGCGAAAGCATCGCCAAATCTACGGTCTGCTTGGCAATTTCTTTCTTGCGCTCGGGGTTGCTCTCTGCATTCAATTTATTGATGACAGGATGATTCGCATTCACCACCAGGTTATACATATCAGGGAAGTTACCCATGAAATTCTGACGACCCATGGCCTGCATTTCTTTCATCCTTCGCATAAATTCAGGAGAGGTAATGAGCACAGGCTGATCGGTTTCCGATAGGTTTTCAAACACCACATTAAACCTTCCTTTCTCCACCACATCCTCAATCACGGGCTTCAAGGCAGTCTTCTCCTCTTCCGATAATTTACTAATGGTGTTCTCTTCTTTCTTGATGAGTTTATCAATGGTATCGGCATCTACCCTTGCAAAAGAACATTGCTCCAATTTTGTTTCCAGAAAATTCACAAAATGAGAAGACAAAGGACTATCCATCACCAACACATCATAGCCTTTAGCGCTTGCTGCTTCTACATAACTATGTTGTGCATCGGGATTCGAAGTATAAAGATAAACCACGCGATTATCAACATCCTTGTGGGTTTCGGCAATTTTCTCCTTGTATTCATCCAAGGTAAAATATTTGCCGTCAATGTTTTTGAGCAAAGCAAACTTCTTGGCCTTTTCAAAAAATTTCTCTTCGCTCAACATACCATATTCAACCAAGACTTTAATCTCCTCCCATTTCTTTTCAAAGTCTTCGCGGTCGTTTTTAAACAACTCTTCCAGCTTGTCGGCCACTTTTTTGGTAATGTGTGCCGCAATCTTTTTTACATTGGAATCACTTTGCAAATAGCTACGCGAAACATTCAGCGGAATATCGGGCGAATCAATCACACCGCGCAAAAGGGTTAAGAAATCGGGAACAATATTCTCCACCGAATCGGTCACGAACACCTGGTTGCAATACAATTGAATCTTATCTTTTTGCACCTCAATGCTGTTCTTCAATTTCGGGAAAAACAACACACCGGTCAAATTAAAGGGATAATCCACATTCAAATGAATATGAAACAGGGGCTCTTCAAACTGTGAAGGATACAATTCATGATAAAAACTGCGATAATCTTCATCCGTCAAATCGGCAGGCTTGCGGGTCCAGGCCGGACTGGTATTGTTGATGATGTTGGGAACATCAACCTGCTCCTCTTTTTCATCAATGGTTTGGGTTTCCTTGCGGGTACCAAACTGAATAGACACAGGCAAAAACTTGCAGTATTTATTCAGCAATTCGCTGATTTTTCCTTCTTCTAAAAAATCCTTTGAATCTTCTGCAATGTGCAAAATAACATCGGTACCTCGGAAATTGCGGTCACCGCTTTTAATCAAATAATCCGGACTTCCATCACAACTCCAATGCGCAGCCTCAGCGCCCTCCTTAAACGACAAAGAATTGATTTCAACAGCAGAGGCCACCATGAAGGCCGAATAAAAACCAAGACCGAAATGGCCAATGATAGCACCGGCCTCAGGTGTTTTATCCTTGTATTTGGTGATGAATTCTTCGGCCCCTGAAAAGGCAATTTGGGTAATGTATTTCTCAATTTCTTCGGCCGTCATTCCCAATCCACGATCGCGGATGATTAACTTCCCTTCCTCCTTTTGCAATATTACCTCAATGGTTGTATCGCCCACATCACCTTTGAATTCGCCCATCGAAGAAAGGGCTTTTAATTTTTGGGTGGCATCTACCGCATTCGAAACCAATTCACGAAGAAAAATTTCGTGATCAGAATACAAGAACTTTTTAATGATTGGAAAAATATTTTCCGTTTGTACGTTGATTTTACCGGTTTGCATGAATCATAATTTTTCAGCGCCTGTGCCAAAAAAAATGCCAAAACCCAAAGGCTGACATTTTGGCTTTTTTCCGCGACATAAAGACCAACCGGCTGATATTACGGCCCTTTCCACATGGCTTTTTCTCAGCCAAAGCGCTCCATTCGGCATGGAATGGCATTACAGTCAAGGGCTTGCCCCTCCCTCCAAGGCAAAGCTAAAAACCGGTGAGGGGCAATTTCACGCACAAAAATTGACCCTTCATTAACCTTAATGGAATTTTTTAAATGAATAATCAGCAGGAAACCGCTTCAATAGGTAAAAAATTAGTCCATCCATTCATGGCATTGAACGATATTAAAAATGCATTGAACTATTCAATAGGAAAAAACAGCCCGAAACAATTCCCTTAAGCCCAACGATGCTGGAACTATTGGTCATCCATTCTCGTTCAATTAAATGTAGTAACCTTTAATTTTAGTTTTATGCCGCTCAACGAATTAAAACCCAACAAAGGAAGGATTCTGGTATCTGAGCCCTCCATCGGTGAGAATTTCTTTAACCGCTCTGTGGTCATTATTGCAGAACACAATCAGGAAGGTACCGTAGGTTTCATTTTGAACAAGGCGGTGGATTTAACGGTGGCAGAGGCGGTTACCGACCTTGAAACGATTGATTTACCACTCTATTTGGGCGGACCGGTGAGTCGCGATAATTTATTCTACATGCACACTTTGGGAGAACAAATTGAAGGCTCGCGCGAGATCATGAAGGGATTGTACTGGGGTGGAGATTTTAATACGCTAAAGCAGATGATTTTAGAGGGAACAGTGACTGAAAGTCAGATAAAATTCTTTATTGGCTATGCAGGTTGGGAACCCGGACAATTAGAGAAAGAGATTGAAGAGAATTCCTGGGTGGTTGCACCTACTTTGAAAGAAGAGGTGATGGATGCGGATATTGATGATTTGTGGAAAAAGGTTTTGCGTGGAATGGGACAGGATTTGGCTTTGTTAAGCTTTTTCCCTGAGAACCCGAATTTGAATTAATGCAATTAGCATTGAGGTTCTTGGATGAGCTTTGGATTTTTAGGCAATTAAGCAATGTCTTTTGACTTTTTCCAAAACAAAAATTCGTTAACCCTCTATTCACCCTCCGCATTCACTTCTCATCCTCTGTGTTTAGAACCTCATCCCAACATTTAACCTATACCAAACAACACCCACCGGCAGTCCTGTAGGGACGGCCGATATTTCAGCCTTGGATTTCAATCCGAGGCAACAAGGCGCCAATTTTTCGCGATGCTTTCATCCAAACTTTTGCAATTATCCAAACAACTTTTATTGGCAGTCCCATAGGGACGGCCGATATTTCAGCCTTGGATTTCAATCCGAGGCAACAAGGCGCCAATTTTCTCCCATCGCTTTCATCCAAACTTTTGCAATTATCCAAACAACTTTTATTGGCAGTCCCATAGGGACGGCCGATATTTCAGCCTCGGATTTCAATCCGAGGCTTTAAAGCCAAATTACTTCACAACCTTTCATCCAAACTTTTGCAATTATCCAAACAACTTTTATTGGCAGTCCCATAGGGACGGCCGATATTTCAGCCTTGGATTTCAATCCGAGGCAACAAGGCATTTTTAGCACACCTTTTTACCACAGAGCCCACAGAGCAAAAAAACACAGAGGTCACAGAAGGGTTTACAATTTTGAATTTACCTAACCCGGTACGGGTGATAAAAACCTAATTCTTTTACTGCGCCAATGCTTAAATTAATCTCAAGCGCCAGCCACCCAAAAAATAAAAGGCATGTCACATTTGTCCCTCGCAGTCCCATAGGGACGGCCGATATTTTAGCCTTGGATTTCAATCCGAGGCAACAAGGCATTTTTAGCACACCTTTTTACCACAGAGCCCACAGAGCAAAAAAACACAGAGGTCACAGAAGGGTTTACAA
>JBILVQ010000165.1:0-6882 GCA_044370375.1 Bacteroidia bacterium | reverse complement strand
GAAATTCTTGATTGAAGGTGCCGCAATTTGGCAGAATATAGGAGCCAAATGCAAAACCCGTAACCAAAAATTTCAATTACTGATTATCCAAAATTCTTAAAACCTCATCTAATTTCGGAGTAAGAATAATCTCCGTTCTGCGGTTCTTTTTTCTGGCTTCAGCATTATTGGCCGCATCGAGTGGGAAAAATTCTCCATGTCCGGCAGGAGTTAATCGCTTTGGATCAATTCCTGAATCCTTTAGTAGGATTTTCACAATAGAGGTGGCACGTAAAACGCTCAAATCCCAGTTGTCTTTAATGGCCCCACCACTAGAATTATAAGGAACGTTATCTGTATGACCTTCAATCAAAACATTGATGTCGGGATTTTGCTCCAAAACCTTCGCCAGTTTCTTTAATGCCTCTGCCCCTTTTTGATCAACGGTGGTACTACCTGATGCAAACAGCAATCGCTCTTCCAGTGAAACATAAACTTTACCATTCTTTTTCTCAATTGTCAATCCATTGTTCTCATATCCCAACAAAGCATCGGTTACTTTTTTCTTAATTGAATTTACAATGGAATCTTTTTGAGATAAGATTGTTTGCAGCTCTTTAACTTTTTCCTCCCTTACCTTCAATTCCGATTGCGAATTTTCCAGTTCCTTTTGTAATCCTTGCAGGTTCTTCCCTTTGTTTTCCAATTCCGACTTCAATACCTTCAAGGCATCTCTTTCTGTTTGGAGCTGCTCTTGCGTGGCTTGCAAATCTGTCATGATTTTTTTATTCTCATTGTGATTATTGGCCAACATATCTTTGTCCTTGGCCAACAATAATTCATAGGTTTGATTCAATTTATCATAATTTGAGGTCATGATCCTTAACGATTTGCCCATGATTAAAGTATCTCCCTGCATACTTCTGATGCGTTTGTCCAGCAATGCTATCTGCTCCTCCAAGTCCTTTACCTTTGCTGCATTCCCAATTCCATCTGCCTTTTGCGCTGCCAATTCCTGTTCGCACTTCTGGTTTCTGGCTTTAAGTTCTTCGTATTGACGACCAGGCACGCAGGAATAAATCCCTGAATATACGAGGACAACAAAACTTATATTCCTAATGTTCTTTTTCGAAAAATGGCGCATGGGTTCAATCTTTATACAAATTTCCTGAAATAAACCCATATAATTTCTACACCCAAATGGTTTTAATCAACAGGTTTTTGTGCAATAAGATGGGAATTTCAAAAATTAAGGTGCAATGGTGAACCTTAAACTAATACCGGCATTGGTATTGGAAGTTGGAAAGGTGGTAGAAATAAGCGGGGTTGTGATAATTCTGTCGTAAAACAATCGCAGGTTTAATCGTTCATTCAGGATATAATCAGCCGAAATTTTAATGGAGATAACGGTTTGTCCGGCTGTAGGCTGGTTGACACCTTCCACAATTTTACGAATAATGGTTTGATTCCTTCTAAAGGAAACATCGGAGCGAAGATTTAAATCACTCTTGATTTTCCATTTAAAACGCTTGGCAAAAGGCGGAGGCACTTCTTTGAATCTATATCCAACACCAACTACCACCTCACGGGTTCTAATCTCGGTAATCTGGCTGTTGGCCATACTCAATGAAAGATTACGGTCGCGTTTTAACTCCAATTTGGTTAACAAACTGTTGTTCCAGGTCATGTCTATCATGCCCAGCGGTGCCATCTGCTCCGAAATACTCACAACCGCAATTTCCCTTCGGGAACGGAAGTTTTCAAGAATATCCCTTTCTTCGGTAAAGCCACTGCCATTATCGCGGTAATACTGATTGGTAGTAAAAGATCCAACGTTAAAAGAGGAACGATAGGCATGACTGATGGTAAAAGTTTTGAAATACTTTTTGAAAAATTCGAGCTTGGTTAATCCGTCATAAGTAATCCGCCAGTTGGGCTTTGGAATTTTTGGGAAAGCATTGAGGTTGACTTCATTGTTTGAAGTTCCTGTATAGGCTGCCAAAAAAGCCGGTATCATAACATCTTGTGCGGTTCTTCCATAGCCATCATAATATCCGGATGTATCTTCCAGGCCTTCAGAAAGTGAACCATCTTGTTGTCCTAATCTTGCCGAAATTTCTTTCCTGCTTTCGAGGAATCTTTCAAAAACTTCGTTCGAATAATCATCACGATCTTTAACAAATGCGCTTTTCCAGGTATTGACGGAGATGCTAAAATTACCTGATTCCAGCGGACTTTGAATAATTTTTCTGCCCAAAGAATCATCATAACGATAAATACCTGTAGAGCTTTCGGTAATTGTTCTGTTACCGTTCAATTCAACCTTTAAATCCTTGAATGGTTCCAGGTTGATTCTGGCGTTGAGGTTCTTTGAATTACTTAATGAGAAAGGATTATTTAACCTTGAATTGTCGGATATCCAACCATTCTCATCGGCTTTCATGATAAAATTCGGGTCTTGAAACCCAGCAATAAATTCGGGGCCAGGGGCTGCAAATGCACCAACCCCAACATCCTCCATTCCTAAAATTTTTGTCCTGGGAAGATAACCCGGCAATGAAGTACCATTGGTTTCTGTGTACGACAATGAACCTGTCCGTATGGTCATGGCAAGTCGGGCGAGGGTCCGTAAAAATCCATTGTCAACCTCCTTCTTCTTTGTAGAATCTTTAGCGGCTTTTTCGTTGGCATCTTTTTTCGGGTCTTTTTTGGGATCCTTCGGTGTTGCTTTTCCTTTGGTGTCTTTTTCGGGTTTCTTTGGACTTAGCACCTTTTTAAAATAAGGAATCTTATTGTAAAGGGTAACCATGTTGATGTTTGCATTCAATTGCTTTTGATTCGAATTACTGATGGTGTTACCCAAGTACAATGAATCAGCAATGGGTGGTGAGGCAGTCCAGTCATAGTTACCGGTATATTTTGCCGTAGCTGTTAACCAGTTAAACAAAGGAAATTTATTGATAGGAATATTCCAATTTAAACTACCTGTATGATGATAAGCGGTGGTTCTACCAAAATTTCGCAGGTTGGTATTCAATGAATCTTTAATGGCTGCAATTGTATCGCTTTCGGTTTCCGGGTCAAAATCTTTGTATCTCTTTCCCTGAATTTCGTCCACCCTACCGGTATTGGTAGCAGAAAAATCAAAGGTTAATGATTTGGCTAAATCCCACTTCAGGTCGTAATTCCGGTTCATTAAAAATGCTTTGTTATAATTCTCTTGAATCAATAAATCAGCATTGGTGGTATTTCTTGCTCTGTTTACATTGTAATTACGATCGAGATCCGTTCTAAACGACAAACGAGAAGGCGCAGGGTTAAAATTAAAATCGGTAATTAGTTTAAAGTATTCCGACTTCATTCCCTTTACTTTGGCAAATGGTTTTATGCCTTTCGGATTGTTATTGTAGTTATAGGCCAGACTACCTTTGTATTGATAGGTATTATTTAATTCTGTCATGAAATTTCTTTGCACTACTTCGGTGTAGGCATAAGAAACCGCAAAATTTTCAATATCGTAAACGTGGTTTTTCTTAGAATTTTTTCCCTTTTCTTTTTTTACGTTGGTGAAATTGATACTTCTTCGCTGCGTAAAATCCTGGGTCATATTTCGCAGGGTGTCTTTTCTGGCTTTATCACCATCAAAGCCGTCATAATACTGCTTTAAAGTAATATCTGGATCGAGCGGATTCCATTGCGGATTAATTCTTTGCTGAGAAAAACCAACATACATGGGGATGGATAAATTTAAATCCTGCGGAAAAAATTTATCCAGGCGAACCGTTGAGGCAAGGTCGTAGGCAAAAACATTATCCCTGCTTCTTTCCAAAATTCTTTGTTCTATACTTCCAAAGCCCTGTGTTCGCCAATTAACAGCCCCTGTAACATCAGCAAAATCGGCCAGTTTGGCTTGTATCCTTGCAGTAGCAGCCCATCCTCCCTTTTCGTCAAAATCGGTCAAGCGCAACTCATTGATCCACATCTCGGCACATTTCGGCAATCCATCATCTGCATCGTCACGGCTACTTCGTTTAGGATTGCGGATACCCACCATGATTACCTTAATGGCTGCAAGGTTGGGATTTCCCATCACGGTTATTTTGTTGGTTTTTTTTGATATATCGCTATCATCAAACTTCTCGTAAGGCACAGATAAATCTCCACGGTTTACATTTCGCTCCAGCTTTGCATCCTGCAGCACAGAAAAAGCAAGATCTAGTTCATTGGAACTTGGCCAGATAACTGCTGGGTCTTGATTTAAATCAGGTGAAACCTTTAAAGGGATTTCGTACTCATAATAATTCAAATCATAATCGGTACCTAAACGGATAAAGAATTTTAAATCATTGTCTTTCAAATTTTCTTCTGTTGGGCCTGCCTCCAAGTGGACAAACATTCTAACCCTTTTGTATTGACGAACATCAAAGTTGGTTACCTTGTAAGCAGCGCGACCAAAGCCATCCTGTAAATTGCAAACCCGCAAGGAAAGCGACTGCTCATTCAATTGACGCAAATTGGTAGTAGCCTGATCTACCTGACGGAAAATTCCGGGAGGTAACACATAATTAATGGGCTGCCGATTTCCATTTTCTTCAAGGTTAACGGCTAGCACATTAAAGGCTGTTTGGCTTGCATTATCTTCCTGAATATATTCACCCGGATAGCGCAAATCGAAGTTATATTTTCGCCAATCGCCTCGCACCAAGTCCAATCTTCCGAAACGCATTATTACCGGCTTATCGAAACCTTTGAGAAACATTCTTAGGAAGCGAATGGATCTGAAATCCTGAATATCACCCACTACTCTTTGAGGTGTGCGCAATGGAATTTTAAACTGATACCACTTTACTTGACGAGCGCCATTGGGAGTTTGAGCGGTTGCATTGATTACATCTGTAATATTGTTTTGACCCACCACCATGTTGTTTGGGTCAATTTTTACTTTGTATTGAAAATAACTTTCATTGTAGGTTAAATTATTGTCGCGGTTAATGTCTTCCACATTGGGCATTACCGTTGACGAAATTGGATAATTATTCGGTTGTTCAACAGAAGAGTTTCCTTCCAATCCGCCATAATTTTTATAACGCTTAAGAATATCGAGTTGTTGATTATCAAATTCAGGGTCTCTGAAATAAGCAAAATCATCAGCGGATGGGTCAGCTACCGCCTGCGCTTTTGCAGCCGACCCTGCGCCCAGTGCAGAATCAATACGATTTAGGTAAGGTGAAAAAAAACTGATTTCATTGGTGTTGGTCAATCCATCTAAACCAACATCCTGAAACGGTCGAGAGGCAGGATTATTATCAAAGGCGTTCACTAATTGTTGGATGTTTGGTACCACACCCCATGCAGTACTATCCAAAACATTGGGATCACCTGGAGTATCGGTGGTAGGCAAACCATTTTCAAAAGCTTTTCTACCATCTTTTAAAATATCCTCACTGATATCACCAATGTTGATGTACAATTCACCACTGGTATTTGGATCGGGGTTATCTTCATTAAAAGGATCCATTAACCAGAACTGAATGTATTCAATGTTGGCAGTTTCAAAGTCAGTAGTTTCAATTCTCCGCATAATACCGCCCCATCTGGTGGAAGGAGCATTCAGTCTGCCATCGGGCAACAATCCGGAAGAATATTTATTTGGAATAACATCGTAGTTATAGGGACCTCTCTCACTTGGATAGTAGGCAATATCAAGCACCGGCAAATTTCCCGGCTGTCCGTTTGGCAATTGCCGTTGCGGGAAAATTTCTGTTTCTAACACCTCACGCATGAAGTGGTTGGAGCGCATTACTTTATCATCCCTGATATGATCGGGCGTTAAATTATTCTGACGAAAAAACAATGGGTCTATCACATACCAAGCAATTTTTGAACGGTTGTATCCTGCCCTGATATCATTGGTAAAATAAGCCTCAGGAAACAAATCGGGCTGACCTTGCGGAACACTTGAAATGGTCCATGTTTGTTGTGCTTTTATGTCCATTAAAGCTTGACTTCCTTCAAAATCATCAATGTAAGAGACACCCTCTTTTCCGATAGCACGACTATGTCCGGGAATTAAATTGGCGAACTCACCGCTAACCGTAATGGTTGATTTTTCTTTTGTATCAATAAAAGGAATTTTATCTACCAATTTAGTAAGCAAAGGAACCTCTGTTCTATAGTTGGCATCCATTCCCCAAATGGTATTAGAAATGGGTTCATCGCCCATGTTAACCTTAAAGGTGAGTGGTCGCTCCGTTAGGTTCAACAGGGTACCCCCAACCGTAAAATCCTTAGAGAATTTGTGATCCACATGCATTCCAAACAATCTTCGTGTTTGAATATTAAACAGTGACTGACTTTCTAGAGAGCATTTAATGGGTTGACCGGAAGCGAGTACACCCTCGTTAATAATTTTCACCCTGCCCAAAGTATAGTCAACGGTATAATCGATATTCTCTTTCAACACAGTTCCACCTGCAGTTACGGTAACTGAGCCTTGCGGAACGTTGGTGGCATTTAAAGAAATATCGCCACCTGCGGCTGAACTATATTGCCCCCTGATTTTAAAACGATTTTTAGAAGGGATTTGCTGCGCAGCAGTTTTCGTTGAGTCATACAATTCCTGAAAAACATATTTGTTGGCCAAATTTTGCTCTTCAGGTTTAAACTGTGAACGAAGATATCCGCCGAAAGGCTCAACTACCGGAAAATAAATTCTACCATTACTTTTGTTAATGGTGATACCATCCACAAAGTCGAAAACACCATCAGCAATACGTTCTTGTTGGTTATTGATTCTATCGAAGCCCAGAACCTGCACCAAAACTTTTTTGTTAATAGATCCTTCAGGAATATAATTTAAATCAACTCCTTTTTGAAGATTAGCATGCAGTACATCAATTCTAA
>JBILVQ010000164.1:0-6910 GCA_044370375.1 Bacteroidia bacterium | reverse complement strand
CTCTTTAATCACACCAATTTTTTTCATACTTATTCTATTGCCACAAAGTTATTTATTCTGTAGCAGAGTTTGCCAAACAATTTGGATTGTTGTTACATAAATTGACATAAAAACTCTATCTTTGCAGCATCAATTGGGGCCGACAGGTTTTGACAGCGAAGGTCATTGATTGGTAAGCATGCCGAGCGTTGTGAATATGGCTCGCAAAAATCAATTCTCACAACTTTTAAATGGCGAGTCTAACTACGCCCTTGCTGCTTAATACTAGGTATTAAGTTTGCAATGTCTGCTTTAATTCCCCTCCTCTTGGAGTTAGAGACCAGGCATCATCAATAAGAGGATAGTTGCAGGGATGTTTCTACCGGCAATGAAACTTAGAAACTAAGGAAAAGTTTGGCTTGCACTCCTGCCTGACTGTTCCCTACAATTAAAAGAGTGCTAAGCATGTAGAAAGCCTTTTGGTGCTTTGTTTGGACGAGGGTTCGAATCCCTCCGGCTCCACTTTTTAATGGCCCTTTTTGGATTGACTCCAATTACGGTATTCCTGGGCAATCACTTTTCTGTTTTCCTCTTCTGCATCCAGTGGACTGCATTCCTTAAAAACCAATAAACAATCCGCCGCCAGTTGCTGGTAAATCTCTGTCCCCTTGGTTTTCCAAAGAATCATTTCATCACTTACCTGTTTGATAATTTTTGCAGGATTCCCAACCACAAGGCTTCTTTCGGGAATAACCATACCAGTGTTAACAAAACACAATGCTCCAATGATAGACTCATCGCCAACTGATACATCATCCATTACCACAGCATTCATTCCTACAAGGCAATTCCTTCCAATGGTGGCACCATGAATAATTGCCCCGTGCCCTATGTGAGCTCCTTCCATTAACAAAACGGTTATTCCCGGAAACATATGGACAACGCAATTTTCCTGTACATTACATCCATCCTCTATTACAATTCTACCAAAATCTCCTCTCAATACTGCACCAGCACCTATAAATACATTTTTTCCAATTATTACATCGCCAATCACACTCGCTTGCGGGTGTACGAAACTTGTGTGATGCGAAACCGGTCTTAATCCTTTAAACTCAAAAAACATACTAAGGCCTTTCTATAATTACTGCATATCCCTGTCCAACACCAATACACATGGTTACCAAAGCGAATTTTCCATTGATTGCCCTTAGCTGCCGGGCAGCTGTTAACAGTATTCTTCCTCCACTCATTCCCAGCGGATGACCCAAAGCAATAGCTCCTCCATTCGGGTTAACCCGTGGATCGTTTTTTTCAATTCCCATCGCATTTAAACAAGACAATACTTGAGCAGAAAACGCCTCATTTAATTCAATTACATCCATGTCCTGATAGGTAAGTCCTGCCCTTTTAAGAGCAAGATTAGAAGCCTCAACAGGCCCAATACCCATAATTCTTGGTTCAACCCCTGCCGCACCAACCGAAACAATTCTTGCCAAGGGATTTAAAGAATATTGACGGATAGCTGTTTCGCCAGCAAACAATAGTGCAACGGATCCATCGTTTAAGCCAGAAGAATTTCCGGCCGTTACGCTACCATCTCTTCTAAATGCCGGTTTCAATTTTGCTAATACCTCAAGAGAGGTTTGAGGCTTATGAAACTCATCGTGATTAAAAATTTTGGGTTCTCCGTTTTTTAAAGGGATTTCCACCTGCATTATTTCGTCTTCAAAAAAACCATTCTGTTTTGCCTTGCTGGTTTTCTGATGACTGTTAAAAGCAAACTCGTCCTGGTCTTCTCTCTTTATTTGATATAGCTCGGCAAGATTTTCAGCAGTTTCTCCCATGGCATCAACTCCATACAAGTCCTTCATTTTTGAATTAATGAAACGCCATCCGAAACTTGTATCATACATTTGTTGATCCCTTCCAAAAGGAGTTGAGGCTTTTCCAATAGTCCATGGTCCTCTGGTCATATTTTCAACTCCACCTGCAATTACCAAATCACCAAATCCACACATAATGCTTTTGGCTGCAGCAATAGAGGCAGATAGTCCGGAAGCACATAATCTGTTAACGGTTTCACCGGGAATAGAAAATGGATAACCAGCCAAGAGCAGGGCCATTCGGGCAACATTTCGGTTATCTTCTCCTGCTTGGTTGGCGCAACCAAGAATAACATCAGAAACCTGTGAAAAATCAATGCTTTGATTTCTTTCTCTTAACTTAGCCAAGACCATAGCGGCTAAATCATCTGTTCTTACGGTAGATAAACTGCCTCCAAAATTTCCAATTGGAGTCCTTATCCCGTCAATTAAATAAGCTGAATTAATAGGGTTATTCATGCACCAAATTTATTGAAAATAAATACAAGGGCGAGTAAAATTAAAACAAAGAAAAGCTTTGGGTTAATTCCAAACTTCGGCTGAATAGGCCACTGTAAAGGAAGCAGAGAGTAACAAATTTTCGTTTGATCGAACCTGTACTTCAAAAAAACCAAAGTTTTTTCCTGATTTCAACTCTTTCGCTTCTGCCACAATGTTTTCATGCAAGGAAACGGATGCAATAAAATTACAACTTGCCGAAATAGTTTTCGCCTTTCTACCGCTTGCATTAGCAGCAAATGCCAAGGCCGAATCTGCAAGTGAAAATAAAATTCCCCCATGGGTAATAGAAAATCCATTTAAATGGTCTTCAGTGATTCTCATCTCAAGAACACACTTTCCCTCCAAAATTGAAACCACCTTCATTCCTGCCCATTGCGAGAAAAAATCTTTTTCGAGCATCTGCTTAACTATTTGATTTGGTTCTGCCATAGAATATTTAGTTTACAAGATTCCAAATAAAGCCAATACGGATTACCCTTCCCTGCAAAGGGTATTCTGAAATAAAATAGCCCAAATTTCCCGGCCAAATACCATCATTCACATGGTCCATTTTAATGTACCCTTTTAAGTCTTTGATAATAAAATTAATAAAAAAATTGGCCATCAAATATCCGCCGGTAACCTGGTTTTCCTGCTGAATAAACTGCCCTGTTTGCGGAAGGAAATAATTGCCTTTGAATTTACTGGCAAACAATAAATCGAAACCGGGAGATAATGTTAATGCTTTATTAAATAGTCGCCAACGGTAACCAATGATGCTTTTTACCACCAATTCCGGAATCCGTAACAATTGATTTTGGGAGTTATCCTTCTGAAACAAAACTTCTGGAAAAGCGAAAAAATTTCGGCCTTCAATTTGAGTACTCAATTGAAGAAAATAATAGGAAAAATTACCTTGATTTTGCGTGGGATATCCTTCCGGAGAAAAATAGATATGATTTCTAATAGACTGATAACCAATGGATCCTGACAAAATACTTCTCCTAACTTTAAGGAAAATCTTGGTGTTTTGTAAATCATTGAAATCATTGTACCAAAAAAAATGATTAGAAAAATTCGCCCGCTGAAGCAATGAAGGAGAATGTTTATTGGCGACAAAAGAAAATTCGAGGAAAGAGGGAGTGGAGCTAAATTTGAATTCTCTTTTTAAATTCATTCCAAGAGAAAAATTTCCTAGGTTATAACCGGAAAACCCATAGTCAAAATGAGCTGTTGAAACAACTTTTTGAAAAGTATAAATCCCTTTAATCCCAACAAACAACGAATGATAAATTGATTTATTATAATTTTGATTTTGCTCTGCATAAGCATGTGACAAGGAGGTTTCGAAAAAACGATCCTTACTTTCAGAGAAACTAAAAAAACTAAAATGATTGTAGGCCAAGGAACCCCTTAATCGATCTTTGGTAAAGGTTGAGTCAAACAAAAAAGATCTATTAAAAAAAAATGTATCAACAGGTAAAACTTCCTGATTCATAAAAAAATAATTTAGCTCATAATTAGAAACTAGTTTAAACCCACTAAGCAAATTCTTGTCAAGGGGATGAACCGTATCGCTTGTGGCTTTATGAACAGAATCTAATGAAGAAAATTTAATTGGAAAAACCAACTCCAAATTTGCCCCTGTTGAAATCTTCCTGAAATTTAGGGTAGTCCATTTAGGGGCAAGAAGCTTTCTAGAATTACCAAGGAACGAAAACGAATCATCCTTTTCCTGAGGTTCAACTCCACCATTCAATTGAAAAGTTTCTTTTCGATGAAAAGCATCAATTCTCGCTTTCACCTGCCTAAATTTAAAGTATCCGCCCCAATCAATCGCAAAAGAATTGCCAAGTGCATTAGCAAAAACGCCCGGAGAACGGAAAGAAAATATTTTAAACCATAAACCGGCGGATTTGGCAACATCTCTTTTATGGGCGAGATAAAAAAGTTGTTCCTTATTCGTATTTACCTCCGTTTGAACAATTGTTAAAGGTTTTTGTCCGAGAAAAGAAAATGTAGGGTTTAAAGAAAAAAAGCAGAATTGAGGGAAAGGATTATCAGGAAACAAGGAAATAGAATCCCTTGAAACAAATTGAAGATTTTGAAAGGGAATTGAAAAGATACCAGAATTTACCATGAATTTTCCTGAATCCAGGTCATTCGTAATTCGGTGTTGGTATTTCAGGAAGAACAAAGTGGTATCGTTGGCAACCGAAGCGGAATCAGGAATTGCCAAGTGGTAAGCGTTGGCGTTTTGCCTAAAAGCGCAAACCAAAATAAGAACTTGAAAGATTACAATTCTTAGCATAAAAAAAAAGCCCCTTATTCAGGGGCTAAAAGTGGCAACGACATACTCTCCCGGGTGTAACCCCAGTACCATCTGCGCTGGTGAGCTTAACTTCTCTGTTCGGAATGGGAAGAGGTGGACCTCACCGCAATAGTCGCCTTAATCATAATAAGGTCTATGACGATATTGAAAAGAAAATACAAAATGAGGGATTCAAAAAGCTAACGGGTAATTAGTACTACTCGGCTTTGACATTACTGCCTTTACACCTGTAGCCTATCAACGTCATAGTCTTTGACGACCCTTAGAAGAAGTCTAATCTTGAGATGAGTTTCGCACTTAGATGCTTTCAGCGCTTATCTCGTCCGAACATGGCTACTCTGCACTGCAGCTGGCGCCACAACAGATACACCAGAGGTTCGTCCAACTCGGTCCTCTCGTACTAGAGTCAGGATCTCTCAAACTTCTAACGCCCACAACAGATAGGGACCGAACTGTCTCACGACGTTCTGAACCCAGCTCGCGTGCCACTTTAATAGGCGAACAGCCTAACCCTTGGGACCTTCTCCAGCCCCAGGATGTGACGAGCCGACATCGAGGTGCCAAACCATTCCGTCGATATGAGCTCTTGGGAATGATCAGCCTGTTATCCCCGGCGTACCTTTTATCCTATGAGCGATGGCCCTTCCATGCGGAACCACCGGATCACTATACCCGACTTTCGTCCCTGCTCGACTTGTCAGTCTCACAGTCAAGCGCCCTTATGCTATTGCACTCTACGCACGGTTACCAAGCGTGCTGAGGGCACCTTTGGAAGCCTCCGATACTCTTTTGGAGGCGACCACCCCAGTCAAACTACCCACCAAACACTGTCCCCCGGATGCGGGGTTAGGCTCCAAATAAATAAAGGGTGGTATTTCAAGGACGACTCCACGAAAGCTAGCGCTCCCGCTTCAAAGTCTCCCACCTATCCTACACATCATTTATCCAGAGTCAATGTTAAGCTATAGTAAAGGTGCACGGGGTCTTTCCGTCCCGTTGCGGGTACTCGGCATCTTCACCGAGACTACAATTTCACCGAGCTCATGGCTGAGACAGTGCCCAGATCGTTACACCATTCGTGCAGGTCGGAACTTACCCGACAAGGAATTTCGCTACCTTAGGACCGTTATAGTTACGGCCGCCGTTTACTGGGGCTTCAATTCAATGCTTCTTCTTGCGAATGACATCTCCTCTTAACCTTCCAGCACCGGGCAGGTGTCAGACCATATACATCATCTTTCGATTTAGCATAGTCCTGTGTTTTTGATAAACAGTCGCCTGGGCCATTTCACTGCGGCCCGCATTTCTGCGGGCACCCTTTCTCCCGAAGTTACAGGGTAAATTTGCCTAGTTCCTTAGCCATGAATCACTCGAGCACCTTAGAATATTCTTCCCAACCACCTGTGTCGGTTTGCGGTACGGGTGGCATTGATCTGAAGCTTAGAGAATTTTCTTGGAAGCTTGATTAGGGTCATATCCGCTCATCCGAAGACTCGCGGTACTATCAGTTTCGGCAGAATCTGCGGATTTTCCTACAGTTTCTATACCTACAACCTTTAACGTACTATTCCGTCAGTACGCAGACCTTTCACATCTTCGTCATCCCATCGCAACCAATGCCAGTACAGGAATATTAACCTGTTGTCCATCGACTTTTCCCTTCGGATTCGCCTTAGGTCCCGACTAACCCTGATCCGATTATCGTTGATCAGGAAACCTTGGTTTTTCGGTGTGCAGGTTTCTCGCCTGCATTATCGTTACTTATGCCTACATTTGCTTTTCTAATCGCTCCAGCATGCCTCGCGACACACCTTCGGTGCAATTAGAATGCTCCCCTACCACTAACGCATTTCTGCGTAGTCCATAGCTTCGGTATTATGTTTAATGCCCGCTTATTATCCACGCCCAATCGCTCGACTAGTGAGCTGTTACGCACTCTTTAAATGAATTGCTGCTTCCAAGCAAACATCCTAGCTGTCAATGCAATCGGACCACGTTAGAACAACTTAACATAAATTTAGGGACCTTAGCTGATGGTCTGGGTTGTTTCCCTCTCGCCCACGGACCTTAGCACCCATGGGCTCACTCCCGAGTATATATTATAGCATTCGGAGTTCGTCAGGATTTGGTAGGCGGTGAAGCCCCCTAGTCCAATCGGTAGCTCTACCTCTATAACACTCAACCTCGAGGCTGTTCCTAAAAACATTTCGGGGAGTACGAGCTATTTCCCAGT
>JBILVQ010000371.1:0-2633 GCA_044370375.1 Bacteroidia bacterium | reverse complement strand
GTTCCCGGTAAGGTATAAGTGAGCCAGCTTTGTCCCAGATTTTGCGTTACATAAACTTTTGAATTTAAGGCCACATAAATTACGCTTGAATTAGCAGCTGCAATTTCTAAGTCGGTTAGCGCCTCTCCATTGCCGGATAAATCCTGACTAATGGCTGTCCATGTATCTCCGCGATCAGTGCTTCTCCAAATCCGATCATAACCAGCAACAATGGTTTGAGGATTATTTGGATCTAAATCATAAGGTGTAACCCATTGCCCTTCCGGTTGCCCCGGTATATTTTGTTGTATGTCGGTCCAGTTGTTTCCATTATCCGTGGTTCTGTTCCATCCAGTTCCTAAAATATAGGTTGTGTAATAAACATTGTCATTGCCCGGTTCTATGGCCACTTCCATGCCATCGCCACCATTCGCATTTTCCCAGTTACCTGATTGCGTCCTTTTTCTTCCACCATTATCTTGGGTTCCGCCAATCATCATCAACGGATGGGTCGATGAATTTGCAATGCGGTAAAACTGTCCAATTAACAACCCATTCGAATAGTCTGTCCATGTTTCATTGCCCACATGGAAAACGTACAATCCTCCATCATTGCAAAAGGCAATTTCCTGGTTGTTCCCTGTGTAAACAATTTCCCGCTGATCGGCATGCACCTCAGGCAAGGCTCCGGTATTGTACCAATCTGTCATTTGTGTCCAGTTGTTACCCGAATCCTCCGATTTGAAAACAGTCAGATAACCACAAAACAAATGTTGCGCATTGGCCGGTGAATAAGCAATTACATTCCTTTCAGGCAATACGGAGCGAAATGTAAAACTATTGCCCTCGTTCAGCGATTCAAAAAAATTATTATCCGGTTGAGAATTAACATAGCCTAAGCGCTGCGGATCGAGTGGGGTGGTTACCAGCGTAATAAAATTGTAGTTGGTATTGTGATTGGTTATTTGCGACCAGGTTTGTCCGCCATCTGTACTTTTAAATATCTCGCTCGAACCCCAGTAATCATCAATGGCGGTGTAAATAACATTGCTGTTGTTAGGCTTGAATTTTACATCGCTGTGCGCACCACTTCTGATAATGGTCCAGTTCAGTCCTCCGTTCAAAGTGCGATATAAACCATTGCTGGTTGCGGCCCAAAGAATTTGTGAATTGAGAGGATCCATCACCAGCTCATATACTGCCGTGTTGCCAAGGGTAAATGTTAAACCTGTTGGTAACCAATTGGCTCCTCCATCAGTACTTTTGTAAATCCCCGTTGAATAGGTCCACCAACCAATATGATCTCCGTTCGAGACATATAAAACATCCGGATTGTTGTGGTCCATCAATAAATTACTGGCAGCACCGTAAGGTAATCCTTCGTTCACAGCTTGGTAGCTTTGCCCTTGATTGCTGGTTTTCCATATACCGCCAGCCGCAGATGCAACATAAAATATGGCCGGGTTATTGGGATGAAAAACGGCCGAAGTGGTTCTTCCCATTCCCCAATAACCTCCTGTATTGCTGGTTTGATCAATATAAGTCCATGGACAAGCAATGCTGTCTTGCCGCGTTTTCATTTCGTGCTTTAACTGTTCTTCCAAAAAAACAGATTGCACCAATCCGGCATCAGGAAAATTCCCATCCTCCGTTAAACGATTTTTCCAAAAATATTTCCACTGTAAATAGGCAGTAAAGGACGATCCTTCTGCTTTGTTTCTTTCAGGAAGTTTTTGCTCCGGATGGGCCAAAAAGTAATCTTCAATTTGCCGGCATACAGCTGCAAAATTTTTGTTGCTTCCCGTTGTAAATTTTTTCCATTCCTGATGCTGCGCTGTCGATAGAAAGGGTAAAAAAAACAGTCCCAACAATAGACCCAATACAAGTTTTGTCTTCATAAATTCAATTAACGGATAATGATTTTTTGCATCCACATGCCGCTTTCATTGCGGAAACGAATGTTGTAAGTTCCTTTCGAAATTCCTTGCAAGGAAATTTCACTGTGCTTGTTTCGCATCACCTCTGCATGAAGGATTCTTCCATGTACATCAAATATTTCAACCGTTAAATTTCTTTCGCTGGTGTAAATGTTCAGGGTTCCGTTTTCCGCCAAGGGATTGGGTCCTATTACAATATTGCCCGGTAAGTTACCAATGCTTACTCTTCTGATTTCACTGTATTCGGTCTTGTTGTTTTTGTTGATTTGTTTAATGCGGTATTCATTCAATCCTGCATAAGGGTTCTCATCAATTCTTACATAAAAACTTCCTGTAGCGGTCATCTGATGATTAAAAACCGTATCAATTCCAGTGAAAAGACCGGCTTTATTTTTTCTTTCGGCAACATACATTTTTACTTCATTTTCGTTGCCGCTTTTCCAGCTAAGTTTTGCCTGATTCCCTAAATATAATTTTGCATCGAAATTCAACTGCAAAGCCGAGTTAGGGTTGGCCGGAGCAACGCCTACCGTGAATTGTCCCATTTGTTGTATGCCATTGCCCTGATTAAACTCAGCTTGGTTGTTTGGCACGGTACCACTGCAAAAATCAGCCGAATCCATTGGCATACTCCATGTATTCCCGTCAGCATTGGCCGCTCTTTGATACAATTGATTTTCATAGCAATTGGCGGTTGTATATCCCATTCTTTCAAAC
>JBILVQ010000263.1:0-4268 GCA_044370375.1 Bacteroidia bacterium | reverse complement strand
AATTGTGTATTGTTTCCAAAATTTTGTACCACCCAATAGGCTTTGGCCGTTGAATCAGGATGTGCAGGAACAACATCGGGTTGTAGATTTATTCTTGTTGCCCAAACTTCTCCATCAGGCACAACCGATGCAACAGACAAGGCCATGTTTAATCCTGTGTTTCCAAATGAATATACACCGGGTGTACTTATGTTTTGAACCGCACTGTTGCCTCCTCCAAAGGGACCTGTGCTTGCCACACGAACTGCACCGGCAGCAAGATTGGCATGGTTTAATCCGGTTCTGTCATAGGCTTGTCCACTGCTTTCATTGAATTGCAAATAGCTCACCAAGGTGGGATCATTTTGCGGCTTTCTGGTTAAGTGCATTAATTCTCTAATTTCACTTTGCGTAAAAGCACGCTTGTAAACACATACTTCATCCATCAATCCCTTGAAGGTTCTGCCCGAACTATTCGGGTCGTTGCCTAAAATCATGGGCGTATCAAAGGCCTGTAGGGCATGGTTGCCATTGTTGGAATAGGGAACACCGTTTAAATAAATGGTAGCAGAACTTCCATCAACCACAAGTGCCACATGCGACCATTCGTTTAAGGCTACGGTTGGTCCACCATCCCAAGCCCAAAAACCACCATCCCAATGGTATCCTAATTGGTTGGTATTGTCGGTAAAATTTAATCCTGTTGTTGTTGAGCCACCTCTGAAAAAGATAACGCCTGCCCAGTTGGGTTGATCAGCCGATGGTTTAATCCAAGCACTCATGGTTACCGTGTTGCTGTTCAGGTTCAGCGGTGCAATGGTGGATGCAAATTGTCCGTTGGCGCTAATTTCCATAGCATTTCCCGGTATGCTATCTGCATCACATTCATCTGTGACTGTAATGAAATTGTTATAGCCAATTGAATCTGATCCCATGCTATCACTGATGGCCAAAGAAACAGAGTAGCTTCCTGAATTGCCGAAAACAACTTTTATGTATTCCGTATTGTTGGCACTCATATAGGAAGGGGCTGGATTTATTTGCCAACTCCAGCTTGCATTGCTTCCGTATTGCGATGAATGGTCGGCAAAATAAAAGGTATCCCTTGCACAACCGCTAGAAAGTTTATCAACGCTTAGCTGCGCTACCGGTGCTCCTATTTCGTACAAAGCTGCTTCCCATACACTTCTTTCTCCTGCATTTCTTATTTTTCCTTCTTTGTACCAAGGCACCAATTTAAAGCAAGAAGTAGATACCGGTAATCCGTTGTTGTAAAGTTCCCAATCGCTCATGTTGTTGTTTCTGTAAAACACGGCAAGGTTGGTTCCAACATAAACACCCCCATCGGTGCCTCTTTGGTGAACAATGGATTGCATGGTGTGATTGTTCAAAATGGCGCTGCTGTAATTAAACCAGCTTGCTCCTCCATCAATGGATTTAAACACTTTATTGTTGTTGGTTGATGAGGCTGAACTCAAGATGGCCATCCAAATAACGTCTGAATTATGTTCATCAATGGTAATGTCTAACTGACGTGCCGTATTGGAACCGATCACCGAGGATGGTGCAGTAACATCAATCCAGTTGATGCCGCCATCAATGGTTTTCCATATTTTTCTTTGCCCTGTATTGGGTGTAAAAACCAGATACATTTTTAAAGGATTATCGAAAGCGATTTCTAAATCTGTGATGTCGCCATTGCCAAATGCACCAATGGCAGTCCATGAAATACCATCATCGGTGCTTTTCCACAAAGCGGAATCTTTTCCTGAAAACACAGTTGTGTAGCATGCTGGATGCCATACGAGCGGACAAGAATAACCGAGGAAATAACTTGCATTCGGGATTCTGCCAAAAGGAAAATTCACGAAATCATCGGTACGAGTAGCGGGCAATAAATCTTTTCTGGAATCATTATAAACCCATTTGTTGTTACCGGGATTAACAAAGCCTCGATAACCATCTGCAGAGCCCGTGTAAGAAATCCATCCATTCAGATAAACATTGTTATTTTTAAGCAAATGACTGTTGTGGTAGGTTCCTCCCAACATAACATTTCCATCTTTAAAACCTGCACCAAAGCCCCAGAAATCGGTGCCTGCAATACCAAATTGCCTGCGGTTAAAGCTGGTTAATCCGCTATCCTCCGACAAGAAAATACCACCATCGCAAGCCACCCAAACTTCGTTACCATAAATTCTGATGTCGTGAATATCTGCGTGAACATATTTTGCACCTGATGGATTAGACCAACTGTTTAAGCAGGTAAAGCTGGCACCCGCATCGGTACTTATCCATTGCATGATGCCGCCTACGTGTACTTTATCTGGATTGACCTTATCAGCATCAATGGCCAAATCATAATAGTATTGTCCGCCATCATCGGTTCCATCTGTTGCATAGCCCATCACATTGGTGTTGGTGGCGTCAGCCAAACCTCCTGGTCCGCTACCACAACAGTAATGGGTCCAGGTAGCACCTGCATCATCACTTCTAAAAAATCCGTATAAACCTTCACCGCCATTGGCTGCTCCTGTCAAGATAGCATAAATTCTGTCGGGTGCAGCCGGAGTAACAGCAATTTCGGCCCTTTCCTGGTGACTGCTGCCCGTAATGGTTGTGGTGTTGCTTGGCCATGTGCTAATGGCAGTAAATGTATTCCCGGCATCGGTTGATTTGTAAAATTTGGTAAGTTGATTGGTGCCTCCTACAATGAATGCATTGTAAATGGCATAAACGATATTGGTATCTGTGGGATGAATTTCAATATCTCCAAAATATTCTCCTGATCCGGGTGCATTTACCAGTTGATTCCAATTGGCACCTGCATCGTTGCTCAGATATAATCCATAACTGGTAGCGGCAAATAATTTGTTGCTGTTGCCCGGCATCATTACGATACTATAAACGCTATGATTCACCGAGGTAAAACTACTTTGTCCGGTAGGATTCCAACTCATACCACCATCCGTAGTTTTGTAAATTTTTCCGTTGCCGCCCGCATATACAATATCCGGATTATCAAATTGAATTTCAATGGCACGGCATGTGTTGATGGGAAGTCCTTTTGATACAAGGGTCCAGTTCTGGCCGTGGTCAGTGGTTTTGTAAATCCCGGCAGTGGCAGTCCCCGCGAATAGAATATCGGGATTAGAGGCACTTTTTTCTAGGGTATAAACATGGGCAGAACCGGGGGCATGACTTCTGCCATTGGCATCTTTATCAAAATCAAAAGGTCCTATGCAAGTCCACTCAGAACCGGGACCGAAACGATTGTTTTGATAATCTGCCACCATTTGTAAATAATCGTTTTGCTGTTGCGCCATGCTTTGGGCATCGGGATAAACCACAATGCCGGAATCATTAACAAAGCGTTGTGCTTCCTTTACCCATCTTTTAAAATATTGGGTATGATTATTTTTTTCAAAAAGATGATTGGAATAATAATCCTCGTATAAGTTTTTTACTTCTTCCAGATTGGGTCTTGCGGCATACAAGGCTCTAACCCATGCCGGCAATGCAGCATCATTTGGATTACCATAACGGCTTTCGAAGGGAAGATCGTTCTTTAAGTTTTGCGCCTGCAGGCCGATGTTCCAACAAAGCAATAGCGCCAGAATTGTGATAAATTGGTTGGTTTTCACAAAGTTAAATTTTGGTGAAAATACAAAAAAAACCGGCCTTGAAATGTCATATTTTGGTCAGCGTAACCTTTAATTTCCTGATAATTATCCTTTTGTGCCTTGGTTTTATTTTTTAATCTTGTTGCCTTGTTCCAATTCTATCAAACCTTTTTTTATGAGTAAGCACTTTCATTTTGCAGTGTGGCTTTTTGTTTTTCATCTTTTTTTCATGCAATGGGGTTTTACACAAGACCGAGTTCCGCTAAAGAAATTGCAGCAGGTGTCCACTTTGGCATCCAAAGGAAAATTAGAAAAGGCCGGCCAAAAGATGGAGAAATTGTTGCATAAGTATCCTCATGACGGACAGGGATGGAATTACCTTTTTAAAATACGATACATGGAATGGGAGGAAAGCAAACAATCAGATATGTTATTTAAGAATTTTACCATTCAGGTAAAAGACAGTACCGGTCAGTTAAGCGAAGCAAAGAATGATAGTTTGGTGAAAAGCATTACTTCGATTTTAGGAAACTTTAAACTATCGGAAGGACCCTATCAACAATTACTTTATACTGCAAGAAAAGCCACTCTTCTTTCGCATGAAACGGAGACTGCTGAAATGATGTTCAGAATGGAAGTAATCGATTACAAGGTGGATACTGGGAT
>JBILVQ010000020.1:0-22859 GCA_044370375.1 Bacteroidia bacterium | reverse complement strand
GAAGCCTTTTACTTCGGGAAACCTGCCTTCTGCTCCAACCTTACCAGTTTGCCTGAAATTGGCGGATCTCTTGCTCATTACTGGAATAGTTTTGATGAACAATCCATGGCCAAAGTCGTTCGTGAAGGGTTGAAGAACTGGAACCCGGAAAAGGCCGAGTTGGTGAAACAACAAAGCTTGGTTTTTAGTTGGAATAAGGCAGCGGATTCTTATCTTCAATTGTACGAAGAGGTTTTACGGTAGCTTGAAAAAGCGCAGGGATCATCATTATCCAAATAAATAATCCTACCCCTGCCTGAGTTTCCAGTGTGTCTTCTGATAACATCGAAAACATTAAAACCAGCCAGCTTCCCACTGTCAAAGGGTTGAGGGGCTGGCTCGCTAACAGAGGAATTAATAAAAAGGCGAGAAAGAGTGTAATCCCAATTATTCCCGAATTTAAGAAAGTGGTGATGTATTGGTTATGACTTCTGTTCCTGAATTGTTCTGCCAATTGTTTGTTTTTTTTCTGGTGGTATTCTTTTAATGCATCTGGAACACTTCCGGTGCCAAGGCCCCAAAGAAAATTTTCTTTGATTAGTTGAAGTCCGCTTTTCCAGTAGATGGTACGCATCCCTAAAGAATGTCCGTTTACAGATTGAATAGAACCCTCTGACTGCCATTCAACAAAATAATCATAAACTCTTCTTTCAAAAGGCATCAATGCCGGAAGTTGATAATTGGGTATTCCCAACTCAATGTTTCGGATATCTTCAGCGCTTAGTTGCCAAACCCCCAATGAATCTTTTCCTAAACCTTTCGATGTTAAATACCTGAAACAGGTATATTGGACCTGATTTCCTTTTGCGTCCTTTTGGGTGGTTTTAAGGTTGCTTCTTTTTTCCCATGCTTTCCGGAATTCCTCTGGCTGATAATATAATCCGTACCTGTTGCCATTCTCCGAAAAAGTTAATAGCGTATCATGATAGTATTGATTCTTGTTAACTGTTTCCTTGGGCAGCGAATTAGGCAAAGGGCCTATGGCGAATAGTTTATTTAAACGATTAAACTCTATGCTTGCAAAAGAGACAAGGGCAACGAGCATCATGGATAGAATTAAAATCTTTTTTTTACTTACCGGAAAAAATGAGAATCCTGCTAATACTAAAATCACAAGGGTAATGGCCAAAATTCCATTAATCCAACCAAGGTAAACAATGGCCAAAAACATAAATGCAGAAGGAAGCAGGTAAAGAAGGCTTTTCTTTTTTTCGGGTTGGATTTGGAAAAGGAAGATCAAAACGGCTAATGCTGCCATCAACGATAAGCGAATGTGCGAAATAAAAAGCGAGGCCTGCCTTGAATCATGAATTCCGTTTTTATCGAGATAAAAAAAATAAAAAAAAGAAAAGCCTACAGCCAATAAACATGAAATGGAAAACAAGGAGAGATAGCGCTCATAGTTTTTTAGTTTAGGAATTGTTTCTTTTTGAAACAAAAAAATTAGCCCAGCCAGTAATGCCGGTAGTTTGATATTAAGGTCATGTATAGCTTCTTTTAAATTTTGTGTATAAATTACAGGAATCAGAAAAATCAAGAAAGTTCCAATGAGCGAAACTGCGGGAGAAATGTCTTTTAAGGAGCGGGCATTTTTTTTTTGCCGTGGTAGTAGAACCAAACTACCTAGCATCAAAAAATAAGAAATGCTCATCCCAAAATTCGACCACGGTAGGCTGCATGCAAACAATATCAAACCCCAGTCAAGCAGGGCAGACCCTGTTTTTTCTTTGTTCATTCCGATGCTTGAGGCTAATGCCGGTTACAATTTACCGTCAAGAATTTCTTTCATTTTTCTTGTGTTTCTTAAAAGGGAAATTGCTTCCTTAACATCTTTATCTTTTTGTAAAGCCAATTTTATTTTACCACTTTGGTACTGGTATCTCGAAATTAGTTCCAGTTCTATGGCATTCATAATTTCTTCTTTATTTTTTTCTATCGCTTGAATATGTGCCTTGGAGAATACCATTTCAATTTGTTTAATTTCTTGCTGCACCTCATCCTCCATTTTTTCTTCCTTAAGTGCAGTCTTTAATTCAGTAATTTGCTTTTCTTCCTGGGTTACATAATCATAATCTTTGTCTTTAATGAACATCATAAAATCAAGCCAGTCTTTCTCTGTCAGTTGAACATTGTCGAAATTGGCCGGTTTGCCATTTCTTATGCAGTAATCTGTTACAAAATCAAAAATGAGCAAATTGCGATCAAGGGTTTGAAGGATTTTTGATCCTTTTGTTTCTTGGGTAATTAAATCAGGGATAATCCCTCCTCCATCCTTCACTGTGCGGCCTTTTTTTGTTTTGAAAACAGTCATTAAGGAGTCGGCAACTTTTTTTACTTTGCCGTTTTCATCCCTATTGGAATAATCAAGAGATTGAATACACCTGCCGCTGGGGATATAATACTTGGCGGTGGTTACTTTAAGCTTTGAATTGTAGCTTAAGTTTCTAGTGGTTTGAACCAGTCCTTTACCAAAAGTTTTTTGCCCTAAAATTACCGCCCTGTCCAGATCTTGCAATGAACCTGAAACAATTTCAGAGGCAGATGCTGAGCCTTTGTTCACCAGTACAACCAGTGGAATTTCAGTGTCTATAGCCTGATTCAGTCCTTTGTATGATTTTTGCCATTCCTGAACTCTTCCTTTGGTACTCACAATTTCCTGGCCTTTTTCAATAAACAGATTAGAAATATTCACTGATTCATTCAACAATCCTCCGGGATTGTTTCTCAAGTCAAGGATGAGTCCTTTTATTTGATATTTTTCTTTTAGTTCAACAAAAGCTGACTTAACTTCTTTGCTGCATTCTTCGGTGAAAGAGGTAAGAACGATGTACCCGATACTATCACTTACCAATCCGTAATAGGGTACGCTTTTCACCTTGATTTCTTTTCTTGTAATGGAAAAGTTCAAAGGTTCTTGGCTACCCGGTCTTTGAACCAGCACCTTCACTTCTGTACCTGGTTGTCCGCGCAATACTTTACTCACCTCATCGGTGGTTTTGTTTTTTACATTTTTTCCGTCAATTTCCAAAATTAAATCACCGGCTTGTAACCCGGTCATTTGTGCAGGAAATCCTTCGTATGGCTCGGTAATGACAACATAGTCTCCTTTTTTGCGAACCAATGATCCAACCCCTCCATATTGCCCTGTGGTCATGAACCGATAATCTTCAATTTCGGATTCAGGGATGTAATTGGTATATGGATCCAATTGCGCTAGCATTTCATCCAAAGCATTCTTCATCATTTCGCCCGGATTGGTGTCATCAACATATAACTGATTCACCTCTTTAAAAAGAGTCGAAAATATGTCAAGCTCTTTGGTTAAATTAAAGTACCGCTCACTGAACGAGAAGGTAATTATTCCCAAAAAAAGAACCAAGGTTCCTATCATTAGCTTTCTTTTCATTTTGACGCTTCTTTTTTTCGAGGTTAGGGTACCGGGTCATAGCCATGGCCGCCCCATGGATGACAGGATAGAATTCGTTTAGCAGACAAAAATAGACCTTTCAATAATCCGTGCTTTTGTAAAGCTTCGATTCCATACGCTGAACAAGTTGGCGAATACCTGCAAGCATTAGGCAACAAGGGTGAGAGAAACCAACGGTAAATTTTGATGAAAAAAATAAAGGGAGAAATTAAAAGGGTTTTCAATGTTGATTTACAATCAAGTGGTTTTCAACAATTTACTTAGTCGTTGTAAAATTAAAACTATTTTTTCTTCTATCAACACAAATGGTTCAATTTTGCTTGTTAAATATATAAAACCAATGGACAATCCTTCCCTTTCATTCAAATCAAACGGTGTTAGCTGGTGTTTATTTTTACGGTATGCTTCTTTCATCCTTCTTTTAACAAGATTTCTTTTTACGGAATGCCTAATTCTTTTTTTTGAGGCACTGAATAACAGATTGATATTTCCTTTTTCTCTTTGTTCAAGAAAAATTACCTTGACAGGATATTCAATGATGTTTTTACCGTTTCGGAAAAGATGGTCTATTTCTGCTCGCGACTTTAATCGTGGCTCCAAGTTAAAATCAGGCATGATTGCACCTCCGGTTTACTTCTGCTTATTGACCTTGGTGATGTATTGTTCCAAAGACATCGTCATGGATGGGGCATTGGGCATTGGCGCGTGAATGTCTATATTCAATCCGTGCTCCTCTGCCGCCTTGGCGGTTGTGGCTCCAAAAGTTGCAATTCTTGTATTGTTTTGCTTAAAGTCAGGAAAATTTTGAAACAATGATTTTATTCCTGATGGGCTGAAGAAAACCAAAACATCATAATTGACATTGGCAAGATCAGACAAATCACTGCAAACCGTTTTGTAGATGATGGCCTTGTTGTAATTTATTTTGTGCTTATCCAAAAGTTCCGGACCTTCCTCCTTATGGATGTCGGAGCAGGGAAGAAGAAATTTATCTTCTTTGTGTTTTTTAATCACATCCAACAAATCGTTAAAGGTTTGCTTTCCGTGAAAAATTTTTCGTTTTCTGTAAACTACATATTTCTGCAAATAGTAGGCTGTTGATTCAGAAATACAGAAATACTTCATGGTTTCAGGCACCGTTATTCTTAACTCCTGACAAATTCTGAAGAAATGGTCGGCCGAGTTTCGGCTGGTTAAAATTACGGCCGTATGGTCCAGAATCCCTATGCGTTCTTTGCGAAAATCAGCCGCTGAAACCCCTTCAATATGGATAAATTCTCTAAAGTCAATTTTTACATTGCACTTTTTAGACAACTCAAAATATGGCGACTTGTCGGACTCTGGCCGTGGCTGGGTCACCAGGATTGTTTTAACCTTCAAAGGCAATTTGGCTTTTTACGATGAGTAATTCAAAGCTTAGAAATTATCCCCTTACAATCTTTAATATCCAGATCAAAGGAAGAATTTCCAAGGCGCAAAAATACAAAAAAAAGTAAACAGGAGAAACAGTCCCCAAAGCGGATGAAAACCCACGATATGTTTGGAAACCAAACATGGCAATAAAGGTGGCTGCACCGGCCCAAAGGATTATTTCGGTGGGAATACCTGCACCCAGAACTTGCATAACCATTAAAATGAACAGACCAATTCCTCCAATTTGCTGAATTACCGACATGTTAAAGAGGTATTCAGCCATTTCCTTTTGGGTTTTGAAAATAAACCCAAAGATGCTGTGAATCAAAAATTTAGATAAAATAAAGACAGTAAAAAAGAGCAATACTTTTCCGAACAAAAGAATTTTTTGATCTTTTTCTATAAAGTAACCCAAAACCTCGTTCGAGGAAAATAGAAAATAACTGCCTGAAACCAGAAAAATTATGAAAAGAAGCACAGAAATCCTTTGTGTAAGAACATTCTCTTCACGGAACAACTGATTGGCAAAACGTTTTAATCTGAAGGCATTCCAAAGCATTGTAAATCGCTTTGGATAAACAAGGCGAAGGGATGCAATCAAAAAAACCACACCCAAAATTAAAACCAACTGCCAGTTTTCATGGCCCACCGTTCGGATGATTGGTCCGTTATGAACCGGTTGAAGAAGATGTCCTTTGAAGTGACTTGGTTTGTAGTCAGGTTTGGTTTTTACCGTATTTCCGCCAACGGCAATGTTTTTTAGCTTAACGGCATTTGTGGAAAGATTCTCTACCTTGGCATTAACTTGAGAGCGTCTAATGCTGTCGGTGTTAAAGGGTCGAAGGAAAGGAGAGGGGGTTTGTTGAAAAAAATTCTTGCCGATAAAGGCCAAAGATGAATCTCCTGACAGGGAGTCAATCAGATGGTTTTCAGCCTTTAATTTTGCCTGTCCTTCCGCACTGCTTTTTAAACTGTCAACTGCCATCCCCTTTTTCCGGATTTTCTAACCATCGATGCTTTTGCCAGGCACTATTTTTTTTCGGCTACATAGGGAGCAAGGGTGGCTTCTACCTTTACCTTAATTACCTCGGCAATGTTTTGCATAACAACCTTGGGTCTTTGAATCTTGTAGTCATCAAGCTTCACATCAAAAGTTGAATTGATAATGATCTCATTGCCTTTTACCGTAATGGTTCCTTTAAGGGTAGCAATTTTTTCAACCCCGTGAATAAAGATTTTCCCAGTAACGGTTACCGGATAGGTTCCCTCTTTGGTTAAATCAATTTTTTCGTTGATTTGACCGCGAAATGTAGAATTCGGATATTTTTCCGACTCCATATAATTTTCATTAAAGTGCTCCTGCATCAAGGATTTCGGGAAAACAAATAATTTGTTCGGGATTTTAAAGAAGATCGAATCATTAACCATTAAAACATTGGCCTTTGTGTTTTCTGCAGAAATATTCTCAATGGGTGTTTCTGAAAAGAAACTAATTTTTACCCCATCTTTTTTTGATTTGTAAACTTGTGCATTGGCGATTTGAACGGCCAGAAGAAAAGTAACCAAGAAAAGGGGTGTTAGCAGTTTTTTCATTTTTCGATTTTTTTGCGATTAGCCTAACCAAGAGGTTTTGCACCAATCATTCATGATTAAATTCGTTTATTCAAAACTAGGGCCAATTTCAACAAAAAGGTGATTTGATTTAAGTTTCGGCCTGCAAGATAACCATTTGCAGGATGAGTTTGTCAATCGATTTTTAATCTCATTAAAAGATTTCTTCAAAAACGCAGCAACAACCTATCCCTTTTGCTCGATATAGAATTTCTTGCTTTCCCTAATCAATGACAAATTTTTGGGCATTTTTTTACGAGGGCCATGGTCTGCAATCCACACATTTCTTGATTGACCAAACAGGTGATTTTGGACAATTTTATTTTTAAAAACCAAACTTTAGGGTAAAAAAAATTGGAAATGCTGAAAAATTCAAAAAATCATGATATTTTTGACCTGTTAACATGAAGCAAAAAATAAAAGGCCGGCTTGAAAATGCCATTTTTTGGATGGTTTTCTCGTTTTTTGGGCTTATCGTATTTGATGGCAATGCTACCAATTGCCCGGGTGTAACCTTAACTTTCACCAGCAGTTCGGTGAATCCAACGTGTAATACCCCTGATGGAACCATTGGCATTCAGGGCGTTACCGGAGGCTCAGGTAATTATACCTTTGCATTAAATGGTGGAGCTGCCCAAACCCCGGTTAATCCTCCCTTCAACAATTTTTCTTTTCCTAATTTGTTATCCGGAAGCTATTTTATTACAATTTCCGACGGAACCTGTGATACCACCATTACCATCACGCTTGGTTCTTCAATTGGTGGAATTGACTCTGCATCAGCAACTGTCGTTAACACCTCTTGTATTTCTAATACAGGTTCAATAACGGTTCAGGCATTTCCTGCAGGAGTAGCCGTTCAGCAATATGGACTAAGTACAGGGGTCATTAATGCAAGTGGTTTTTTTGACTTGCTGGGTTCAGGCAATTATTCTGTTACGCTTTTAGATGCCAACAACTGCACCTTCATTATCAATGGCATTGTGGTTGCAACTCCTCCTGCTCCAACTTCCATGGATTTAACGGTTACCCAACCTCCTTGTCAAGGAGCAACCGGAAGTGTTGAAATAAATAGTATTGCCGGTGGCACCGGACCCTATAAAGTTTCTTTAAATGGCTCTTCCTTTCAAAACAAATTTTTATGGGAAGGATTAACGCCCGGGTCTTACCTCGTAACCGTAAAGGACAACAATGGTTGTGTTTTTTCTCAAACCGTGAACATTGTTTCCGGCGGTGTTGTAAGTAGAGATTGCAATGCAGGAAAGGATGTAACCATCAACTTTGGCGACAATTATGTTATGGAAGCAGTTCAGGGATCCGGAAATACTGTTGACTGGAGCCCTGGCTTTTATTTATCGGATACTACGACCATCAACCCTACGGCCTTCCCCCCGGCTACCACCGTTTTTACGCTCACAACTACTACCCCTGAAGGATGTATTTGTACCGACAAGGTTACGGTTACTGTTGTTCCCTTGATTGATGCTCCTAATACTTTTACACCCAATGAAGATGGGGTTAATGATGTATGGGTTATTAGAAACACAGGTTTTTATGAAGGGGTAAATTTGTATATCTACAATCGCTATGGCGACAGAATATACGAGGCAAAAGAGTTTGGGCCAGGCTTGGAGTGGGATGGAAAGTTTAAAGGTAATTATGTACCCAGTGCCACTTACTATTATGTATTGAATTTCAGGTTTGTGGGTGAAGAAACAATTTTTACCTATACAGGTAGCATTACGGTGATAAAATGAGAAAAGCACGAATAGTTTTATTACAGTTGTTCTTTGCACTTTGTATTTCTACATACACTGTGCACGCTCAGCAATTAACCCAATATACCCAGTACGTAAATAACTATTTTGGCCTAAATCCTGCTGCCGGAGGCTCTAGTGGATGTCTCGATATAAAGGCTGGGCACCGCAGACAATGGGTGGGTTTCGAAAATGCACCGGTTACAAGCTTTGCCAGTGTTAATGGACCAATAAAAAACAAAGCAAAGCCATACATTAAGAATGTCCACGTAATCGGTGCCTATTTTGAGAACGACAGAACCGGTGTTTTAGGTCCCACTTCGCGAACCTGTTTTTTTCTGAATTACTCCTATCATTTAGCACTGGTTAATAATATTTATGCTTCTGCTGGCTTTTTCGCAGGTATAATGCAATATTCTTTTGCCTCTGACAGGGTTACGGTTGGTAACGTAAATGATAATGCCATCTCGGCCGCTAGAAAAGTAATTCTTTATCCTGACATTAATCCTGGTTTTATGATTTATGGTCCTAGTTTTTTTCTTGGATACTCTATGAAAAATGCAGTAGGCAATAAGTTAGATCCAGTATATGGTTTAAATAGTTCTTTGGCCAGACATCATTATTTGACCGGGGGGCTTAGAATCAATGGGCGCAGGAAAGAAATCTCCTTCCTGCCTTCTGTTAATGTTAAAATGGTGAAGGGTGCTCCCACCTCACTTGATGTTTGCCTGCTGATGGATTACAAAAATGTTTTTATGATAGGAGCCCTTTATCGTAAAACAGATGCCGCAGCAGCAATTGTTCAGTTCAGGATAAAAGCCTTAACGGTTGGATATTCCTATGATTATAATACTTCCAGGCTCAGGGTAGCTAACGCAAACACCCATGAAGTAATTTTAGGTTACCGACTTTGCAGAAACAAGAATGGAGATTTAGAGGACGGAATCAGGTGCTGGGCCTATCAATAGAATTATTTAAAGTTTAATTTCTTCATTATGCTCGTCAATAAATCTATATTCGAGCAGATGATAAGAGTCATTTGATTTTACGGAAACCCATTTTTTATACTTCATATACCAGGCTATTTGCTTGGAAAAGATTCCTTTGGTGAAATAAGCACCTAAATAAGGATTGGTAGATAAAGTAATTTTCTTTTGATTTTGCTCTTTTAGAATATAACGAAGTTTGTTTTCAATTTCTTCGTTGAGCAAAACGGTAGATTCAACTTCACCTTTTCCATGACAAGCTGGACATTTTTCAACGGTTATCACATTCATTTCCGGCCTAACTCTTTGCCGGGTTATTTGAACAAGACCGAATTTAGTGGGAGGTAAAATTTGGTGTTTGGCTCTGTCTAACGACATTTCATCCTTTATTTTGTCATAAAGAATTTTGCGGTTGTCTTGTGAAAGCAGGTCAATGAAGTCAACTACAATTATGCCGCCCATGTCGCGCAAACGCAGTTGTCGTGCTACTTCAGTTGCAGCTTCCAAATTAACCTCTAGGGCACTGTCTTCTTGATTACCTTCAGCCTTTCCACGATTTCCGCTATTCACATCAATAACGTGCATGGCTTCGGTGTGTTCAATAATCAGATAAGACCCTGATTTTAAATTGACAGTTTTTCCGAAAGAAGACTTTATTTGTCGCTCAACACCGAATTGATCAAAAATGGGAACCTTACCATTGTATAATTTAACAATGCTTACTTTGTCGGGAGCAATGCTTTGCAAATAGGTTCTTAGTTCATCGTACAAGCCCTGATCGTTCACATGAATACTCTGGAAACTGGCATTAAGGATATCGCGGAGAATGGCCGATGTTCTATCCAATTCTCCAAGGATTTTTTTCGGTGGAGCGGAAATTTTTAATTGTTCGAAAAGCTCCCCCCATTTTTTTAGCAGGTCGGCCAAATCGTTTTCGATGTCACTGATTTTTTGATTTTCGGCAACGGTTCTAATGATGACGCCAAAATGCTTGGGTCTGATACCCATGAGTAGTTTTTTGAGTCGATCTTTTTCTTCAGGATTTTTGATCTTTTGAGAAACTGAAATCCGGTCGGAAAAAGGAACCAATACCAAGTATCTTCCTGCAAGAGAAATTTCTGATGAAATCCTCGGGCCCTTTGTTGAAATGGGCTCTTTGGCAATCTGTACAAGTACCGGAAGATTGGCGTTTAATACCTGGGTTATTTTTCCGGATTTATCAATGTCTGCTTCAGTTTGAAAATGCTGAAGCATGGCGTCCTTCTGTTTACCTGCGAGGGTTTTTTGAATGAAGGAAGATAGGGAGGCAAATTGCGGCCCTAAATCCAGATAATGAAGGAATGCATCCTTTTCATATCCAACATCGATAAAAGCGGCATTCAGCCCGGGCATTATCTTCTTCACCCGACCCAAATAAATATCACCCACCGAAAAACTGTTGTTTCTCTTTTCCCGGTGTAGTTCAATCAACCTTCGATCGTGAAGCAATGCAATGACAACCTCGCTGGGGGAGGAGTCAATAATCAATTCGTTATGTACAGCCACACTAATTTTTTTGACGATAATAGGCAAGGGCCATCCCATCCTAAAATTTTTAGAATGGGTGGCACCAAAGAAGAAAGTCTATTTCTTCTTCTTATGTCTGTTCTTTCTCAAACGCTTTTTACGTTTGTGAGTGGCCATTTTGTGTCTTTTTCTTTTTTTTCCGCTTGGCATAGGAGTAGGTGTTTATGTGTTTTTTAATTCTTGTAAGTACTTGTCAACTTCAGCCCTAATGAGCGGGTCGGAGTTGAGGTCCTTGTATTTTTGTAAAGATTCAAGGGCTTTGCTTTTTTGGCCAATTTGCTGATAGATCTGTCCAAGATAAAGATGAGCTGAAATAAAGGTTGGCTTCAATTCCAATACTTTTTTCATTCTGGCTTCAGCTTTTTCAAATTGACCGGATTGGATAGCAAAAAGACCCAACTGAAAATGTGCCTCTGCAAAAGTTGAATCAACCTCCAGAGCATTTCTTAAATATCCAATTCCCTTCATGGGGTTAGTGCTTCCTTCCACATAGCATACACCAATGGAGGTAAGCAATTCAGGATTATTTTCCTTCCCTTTCAATGCTTTTTCGAAGCAGGAAATGGCTTTTTCATAAATAGCACTTCGCCACTCCGGAGCAACAGTTTGTGCAGCACGGTAATATTCTTTTCCAGCGTTTTGCCAGTCAGGGCTTTCATTGGTTTGCTGGGCAAACACATCGCGAACATAAGCCATGGCTGGCGCATTTTTTTCCTGGGCAAACTGCTGGACTAATTGTTCCGACGATATTTTTGCTTTCGTTAAATCTTCTTTAGACCTAAGGATGTACCAGTTTTCCATTGCCTGACCTTTTTGTGAAAGAGGAAAACCCGTAAGCGTTGAATCCATGAATCTGTCCCATTCAATCACAAGAGGTTTCGATTCATTATTCCCTCCTGCCATTGCAGAAACCTCTTCTTTTTTTGGTTTTTCAGGCCCTTTTTGGTCACCAAACCACAGTCCTGTGCCAATGGCCAAACAGCCGGCAACAAGCATTATTTGTTTGGTGGAAACTTGCATGAGCTTTTTAGGAAACTTTTACGTTCTTTTTTACCTTTTCTACAAAGGTTTTTGCCGGCTTAAATGCGGGCACATTGTGGGCAGGAATAATGATGGTTGTATTTTTGGAAATGTTTCTTCCTGTTTTTTCAGCACGTTTTTTTACAATAAAACTGCCGAATCCTCTCAGATAAACGTTATCTCCTTTTACCAAAGAGTTTTTTACACTTTTCATGAAAGACTCAACTGCGGTTTGAACCACAATCTTTTCAATGCCTGTTCTTTCAGCGATTTCGTTTACGATTTCAGATTTTGTCATGCCTTACCTTTTTGCTTGTTTTATTTTAAAGGGCTGCGAAGATAATAGATTGATATATATTAACCAACTGATTTTTAACCAATTCGATGATTTTTTTATTTTTCGGGCTAAAACACAGGGCAATAAGCAAAAAAACCCTCCTTAAGGGGAGGGTTTTTTTGTTGAAAAGCGCTAGATTATTACATCATTCCGCCCATTCCACCCATACCCGGATTCATTGGCATGGCAGGAGCGTCTTCTTTTATCTCAGACAATACACATTCTGTGGTAAGGAACATGCTTGCAATTGAGGCAGCATTTTCAAGTGCAACTCTGGTAACTTTGGTAGGATCAATAACCCCTGCAGCATACATGTTTTCATAAACATCTGTTCTTGCATTGTAACCAAAATCATTTTTTCCTTCCTTCACTTTTTGAATCACTACAGATCCTTCTCCTCCGGCATTGGCAACAATTTGACGCAATGGTTCTTCAATGGCCCTTTTAATAATGAGGATTCCCGTGGTTTCATCATCATTTTCGCCTTTAAGTTTTTCAAGGGATTCAATAGCTCTGATATAAGCAACACCTCCTCCAGGAACAATGCCTTCTTCTACGGCTGCTCTTGTTGCATGCAAAGCATCATCTACTCTGTCTTTTTTCTCTTTCATTTCAACTTCAGTAGCTGCACCCACGTAAAGTACGGCAACCCCTCCGGCTAATTTAGCAAGTCTTTCTTGCAATTTTTCCTTATCGTAATCAGAGGTAGAGGCTTCAATTTGTGCTTTAATTTGGTTCACTCTTGCCGTGATTTCTGATTTTTTACCAGAACCTCCAACAATGGTTGTATTGTCTTTATCTATGGAGATTTTTTCGGCTGAGCCAAGGTAAGATAAATCGGCATTTTCAAGTTTGTAACCTCTTTCCTCAGAAATTAGGGTACCACCGGTTAAAATGGCAATATCTTCCAACATCGCTTTTCTTCTGTCACCAAAGCCCGGAGCCTTTACAGCACAAATTCTTAGCGATCCTCTTATTTTATTAACCACTAAAGTTGCCAATGCTTCACCATCAACATCCTCTGCAATAATTAAAAGTGGTTTTCCGGTTTGTACTGCCTTTTCTAAAATCGGCAGTAACTCTTTCATATTGGAAACTTTTTTATCATACAAAAGGATCAGCGGGTTTTCCATTACTGCTTCCATTTTGTCGGCATTGGTAACAAAGTAAGGAGAAATATATCCTCTGTCGAATTGCATACCTTCCACCACTTCAACGGTGGTTTCAGTTCCTTTGGCTTCTTCAACCGTGATTACTCCTTCTTTTTTCACTTTCGCCATTGCTTTGGCAATCAACTGCCCAATAGAGTGATCATTGTTGGCAGAAATAGAGGCAACCTGCTCAATTTTGTCACTGTCTTCTCCAACTTTTTTCGATTGTTTTTTCAGGTTAGCAATAACAGCTTCTACAGCCTTATCAATACCACGTTTTAAATCCATTGGATTTGCTCCCGCAGCTACGTTTTTCAAACCTGCAGTAATTATGGCCTGTGCCAAAACAGTTGCGGTTGTTGTACCGTCACCGGCAATGTCTGCCGTTTTAGAGGCAACTTCTTTTAAAAGTTGGGCACCCATATTTTCAACAGCATCCGGCAGTTCAATTTCTTTAGCCACGGACACACCATCCTTGGTAATGGAAGGAGAGCCAAACTTTCTGTCGATGATAACATTTCTTCCTTTTGGTCCAAGGGTAACTTTTACTGCATTGGCCAAGGCGTCAACTCCTTTTTTCAGGGAGTCTCTTGCGTCAAGGTTGAATTTTATTTCTTTTGCCATTTTTCTTTTTGTTTTAATTTAATTGTTTCAATCTTGTGGTTAAATGATGGCGAAAATGTCTGATTCCCGCATCATCAAAAAATCCTTGCCTTCTATGGTTAACTCGGTACCCGAGTATTTTCCATAAAGCACAGTGTCGCCTACCTTCACAGTTAATGGCTCATCTTTCTTACCTGAACCAATCGCTACTACTTTCCCTTTTTGGGGTTTTTCTTTTGCTGTATCGGGAATGATTATTCCCCCGGCAGTTTTTTCCTCCGCCGGAGCCGGTTCTACCAGCACTCTGTCGGCCAGTGGTTTTACTTTGATGTTTGACATATGATTTGATTTTGTGTGAAACAAATTGTTGATTTGCGAATCCCCTTTGTCATATAGTATGCCAAAAGGTTTTTGGTTAGTAATTGGCCCTTTTTATTGCCATTTTTACCTGAAATCAACAGGAAAAAATAAAAAAACAAGAAAAAATGTCAGGTCCCCGGACTTTAATCGAGCCTTTAAATTAAAAACAACCGTCTTTCTTTACTCATCAATGGCCTCTTCCGGGCTTATGTCTGAATCTTTAGACGCGGTATTTTCTGTCTGTGATTTATCCTCGGGTTTGCCGATGGTTTTAAAACTGCCTTCTCCTTTTATTATGGATTGATAGAGGCTTGGGTTTTTAAGGACTTTTAATGCTTCGGTTATTTCTGCATCATCATTGAAAGTGCTTTCTATTCTTCCTTTTTGAAAATAATACCTGGCAGCAATTTCTCCCTCTAAAACTTCTTCTATTTCGTTTCTGTATTTTTCTAAATCATTTTCCTTTGATGCCTGGATTTTTTGATTCAAAATTTTAATTTGCGCCAAAGCTTCTTGATCTTTTGATTCTTCCTGAATGCTCTTTTCAAGGCTCGAACTAATTTGTTCTGATCGGGTCTGATAGGTAAAATTCTTTTCTTTCACAAAAGCTTTAAAATTTTGGAAATCAACTTCCGAAAGAGAAAAATCGCGGGCAGGAGAAATTGTGGAATGACTGCTAAAATAATTATTACTAAAGAAGAAAAATATATTCTTCCCGAACAGTTCAGCAGTTATTTGGTGATAATTTTTTTCTTTGGTTAGAATGTCAGGAAAAATGCCGCTGCCATCATATACAATTCTTCCTCCCTTGGTGGTAAATGCGGTAATCAATGAATCTGCAACTTTATCTACACTGCCATCTTTTTTGCGATGGGTGTAATCAAGGGCTTGAATTGAACGTCCGCTTGGTGTATAATATTTGGCAATCGTCACTTTGAGCAAAGCATTGTAAGATAAATTTACGGTGTTTTGAACCAACCCTTTTCCAAAGGTTCTCTGACCAATGATTACTCCCCTGTCAGTTTCTTGGATTGCTCCGGTTACAATTTCTGAGGCAGAAGCAGAACCATTGTCAACCAAAACAACCAAAGGTACGTTGATATCTACCGGCTCGGAGCTTGCAAAATATTCAGCGTTATTTTCTTTTTTTCGCCCTTTCTGAGAAACAATTAGCTGGCCTTTGGGTAAGAATAAATTTGAAATTTTTACAGCATCCATCATAATTCCACCTCCATTTTCCCTCAAATCAAGAATGATTCCTTTTAGCGCTTGTTGTTGTTTTAGCGCTACAAATGCCTCTTTTACCTCCAGTGCACTGTTCTCAAGAAATTTGTCCAACTTAATATAGCCGATTCCATTCTCAATAAACCCAGCATAGGATACGTTGGGGATTTTAATTTCTTCTCGCTGGATGTTTTTGACAAGAACACCATTCACACCAGCTCTTTTGATGGTGACTTTGATAGAAGATTTTTTAGCGCCCTTTAAAAGACTACTAATTTCTTCCACTTTTTTTCCGCTAACTTCAACATCATTTACCTTAAGAATGACATCTCCCGGCTTAAGGTCTGATTTTTGTGCCGGTAATCCTTCCAAGACCTCTGATACAACCATTTCATTGTTGATGGCTTGTATCAAGGCACCAATACCGCCATAATCTGTTGAAACATGGGTTAGTTTGAAGTCTTCAACTGATTCTTCAGGGATAAATTCCGTATAGGGGTCTAAATTTTCCAACATCGCGTGGATGCCTTTTTGAACCACCGCTGTAACATTGACCTCATCTACATAATTGGCTTCCACTTCCCTTAAGGTTGTGACAAGAATGTCGAGATTTTTTGAAATTTCGAAAAAGCTTTGATCGGAGCCAAAACTGAAAAGACCAATACTGGCAACAATTAAGGTAATTCCAAAAAACAATTTCGATTGCTTAAATAGCCGCTTAACCATGTACAAGTGAGGATTTAATCTTCAAAGATAAAGTAATTCTCTTTTGTTTGTTTAATTTTAGCGTTTGTTATGAAAGTTACTGGGGTTACCTTTATTCGAAATGCCGGCAAATTCGATTATCCGGTGGTTGAGTCCATCCAATCTTTACTCCCATTGGTAGATGAATTAATCGTTGTTTTGGGTAAGTCGGAAGATAATACGGAAGCATTGATAAAAGGGATTGACGATCGAAAGATTAGGATTTTAAATTCCATTTGGGATGATGCAGTAAGAAAAGGAGGGCAGGTTTTGGCCCTTGAAACCAATAAAGGTTTAGCAGCTGTTTCGCAGGATACCGATTGGATTTTTTACTTACAGGCCGATGAGGTTTTACATGAAGCAGATTATGATGAAATCCGCCGTCAAATGGCTTCTCATTTGCATAATCCAAAGGTGGAAGGCCTCTTGTTTCGTTACCTCCATTTTTACGGACATTACAGGTATATCGGTAATTCCCGCAGGTGGTACCAAAAAGAGGTTCGTATTGTTAGGAATTTGAAAGGGATACAATCTTATAGGGATGCCCAGGGTTTTAGATTGAACAATCAGAAATTGAGGGTAAAACAAATTCAGGCATCCGTTTTTCATTATGGATGGGTGAAGAACCCGTATCATCAAATGGAAAAGCAGAAGAATTTTAATCTTTTGTGGCATTCGGAAGAGGAGGTAAAAAAAATGGTTGCTTCTGCAAACGAATACGATTATTCAAACATTGATTCTTTAATGGAGTTTAAATCATCACACCCTAAGGTAATGATTCCAAGAATAGACAAAGCCAATTGGGATTTTGTTTATGATGCAAGTAAGAATAAAGTAAAATGGAAAGACAAGATTCTTTCTGTTTTAGAAACTATTTTTAATAAGCCTTTGTTCAGATATGAAAATTACAGATTGCTTTAGGTTGTTTTTGTTTCGATAAATTCCTCAACTAATCTTGCTAATAAAAAAGGTTGCTCCACATTAATACTATGTCCTGTTTGAGGCAATATTTTTAATAATGATTGTGGGATTGTCTGCGCAAGATATTGGGCCATCTCAACGGTAAAAAGTGTGTCTTCCTCTCCGTGAAGAATCAATACTGGTGCTTTAACTGATTTAAGTTCCTCGCTAAAGTCCTTCCTTTCTTCCGTTGCCTTCATCAACAATTTAAGTGACTTTTCATTAAAGGGTTTAGATAACCTTTCGCTGAGGATTTTTTCTATTGAAAACTCAGCTCCTTCAAAATAAGTTTTTCCTAAAACAAAGGGGAAAATAGTTTGAAGAAAGTATTTATAACCCATTTGTTCAATTGAATTTTTCCACGCAACTTCAATGGCTCTATAGTAGTTGTTTTTTTTTGCAAAGGACGAAATTAATACGAGGCCCTTTAAAGAAAGGGGGAACAAATTTGCATAGTGCTGTGCCACAATACTGCCATAAGAAATTCCTACAATCCAAACTTCATTTATTTTAAGATGCTTTATTAGTTTGTGGATGATTGCAGCATGTTCGTTAAAATCAATTTCGCGTTCTGTTTTGCTGCTATTGCCCTGATTGATTAAATCAACCAATAGTATTTCGAATTTTTTTTCCAGATGAGCAATGGTGTTATTCCATGCATCAAAGGATTGGGTGAGTCCGTTCAGAAAAAGCAAACATGGTTTTCCTGCTTTTGCCAGGTAGTTATATTCCAAAAAAATGGTGTCTTCCGGATAAAATTTCATTTTTTGTAAAAGTGCATTTCTGTAAGGTATTTGAAAACAGGTTCTGTTAGTAAATAGCGAATGTCTTTTCCTTGTTTGATGTCTTCCCTAATTTTACTGGAGGATATTTCCATTACAGGTGCCTTGGTTTCAACAATGTTTGGATGAATAATTTTTTGAACCTCCTCCTGAGTGTGAATTCTGGGGTAAACCAAAACCTTGTAGTTGTTTAGAATCTCCTCATAGTTTTTCCATTTGTGGAAATTAGACAAATTGTCGGCACCCATGATCAAATAAAAGGATTTGTCTGGATATTTTTCCTTCAAATGCAACAGCGTGTGAATGGTGTAGGAGGGCTGTGATAAATGAAACTCAATATCACTGGCTTTGAACTTCGGATTGTCAGCAATAGCCTCTCTTACCATAGAGATTCGGTGGTGTTCGGAGAGTAATCCGGCTTTTGATTTCAATGGGTTTTGTGGTGAAACAATAAACCAAACTTCGCTTAAGGCCTGCTCATTCAGCATCGATTGGGCCAAAATCAAATGTCCAACATGAATAGGATTAAATGATCCGAAGAACAGTCCGGTTTTTTTGTTCATAAAATCGATTATTGAAATGACACTTTGTTTGTTTTTCGAAAATTGTATGTTTGTTCCTCCATTCAAGGCAAAACTACAAAAAGCAATGCATTTTTCAGGAAGTATTCGTTCACGGCTGCCGGGCACAGGAACCTCCATCTTTTCTGTGATGAGCAAATTGGCCATAGAACACAATGCAGTTAATTTATCGCAGGGTTTCCCTGATTTTGAATGCTCCCCAGAGTTAACTGATTTGGTTTGTAAAGCCATGAAGGAGAATAAAAACCAGTACGCTCCTATGCCAGGTGTAATTGGTTTGCGCGAAGTAATTGCCGCAAAAACAGAGTCCTTGTATGGTGCTGTTTATCATCCCGATACCGAAGTTACCATTACCGCGGGTGCAACACAGGCAATATTCACAGCCATACTGTCTTGTATTCATCCCGGTGATGAAGTCATAATTATTCAACCTGCATATGATTGTTATGCGCCTGCTGTTGAAATGGCCGGAGGAAAAGTAGTAACGGTTGATTTGCAGTTTCCTGACTATAAATTAAATTGGCATGAAGTAAGAGGAAAGGTTAATTCCTTAACCCGAATGATCATCGTAAATACCCCGAATAACCCTGCTTGTACTATTTTTTCTGAGGAAGATATCCTTTCATTGATTGAAATTACAAGAGGTACAGAAATCGTTATTTTAAGTGATGAGGTTTATGAGCACATTATTTTTGACCGGCAAAAGCATTTCAGCATTACCGGTTTTCCGGAGCTTAGGGAAAGAGCTTTTGTGGTTTCTTCTTTCGGAAAGTCCTTTCATGTTACCGGATGGAAATTAGGGTATATTGTGGCTCCTGAAAAATTAATGAGTGAGTTCAGAAAAGTTCATCAGTTTAATGTTTTTTCTGTAAACACCCCCATGCAATATGCCATTGCTGAATATCTTGCTAATCCTGAAAAGTATCTCGGACTTGGAAGCTTTTATCAGCAGAAGCGCGACTTTTTTTTGGCATTAATGGCGCACACTCCCTTTGAAGCACTCTCCGGATACGGAACCTATTTCCAACTCATGCACTTTGGTAATTTTTCGTCACTAAGCGATAAAGAATTTGCGGTTTGGCTTACCCAGAAAGCAGGTGTAGCCTGTGTTCCCCTTTCTCCCTTTTATATAAGTGGTATGGATCATAAGGTGGTTCGTTTCTGTTTTGCCAAGAAAGAACAAACTTTGCAGGAAGCAGGAGATCGTTTAACTCGTTTTTTCAGGTCTTAAAACATGGTGCCCCAAGATTTACTTCAACCTTCCGTATCCATAGGTTCTCTGGTAATTAATGAACCGGTTACCATGTTGTCTGATTTTTTAATTTCTCTAATTTGTTTGATTAGCTTTTTTAGAATTAAAGCAGAACATTTTAGTGCAAGGAATAATCTTTATGTTTTGGCTTTTTTCTTTTTTATGTTCTTTTCTACTTTTTGGGGAGGGTTAGCAGGACATGGCCTACAGTATTACCTGAGCCCGGCATGGAAGATTCCTTCCTGGCTTTCGGGCATGTTGGCTGTTGTTTCTTTTCAGCTAATTGCAGCCAAACAGATAAAGGAATTAAAGCCCGGTTTTTTATTTCAAGGATTGATTTTTTTGAACCTGCTAAGTTTTTTAACTACCATTTACCTTGTATTTGTATTAAGGGTTTTTGTTTGGGTTCAATTTCATGCAGTATTGGGGATTCTTTTTGTTGTTCTTCCCATTCAGGTTCATTTGTACCGCAGAACCGCATCCCTCAGTTCAAAGAAAATTATGTATGGTATTTCCTTTGCTATTTTGGCCGCTCTGGTGCACATGCTCTTTTTGGGTTTCAACAAGTGGTTTAACCATGCAGACATCAGCCATGTTTTATTGGCTATTTCGAATTGGTTTTTTTACGTTGGATTGAGAAGTCTTCTCTCCGTGGAGTCAGAGCGGGAAATTAATTTCGCAACCTGAACAAAGAATTTTTATTGTTCAGTATCCTGTTTTTTATTGGAATCGAATTTCCGGGTTACTTCTTTTTCGAAGATGTAGCCTTTTCTCCGGTTTTTTTCTCCGCGGTTTTGGTGTCTTTTTTATCACCCGGTTTCGTTGGCTCTTTCTTGTCGGTTAGTGCTTTGTTTGCAGGAAAAAATGGCCTCAATTGAGCAATTATCTTTTTCACTGCTTCATCACCCTTAAACTTTACGCTTGCTTTTTGAAGGTTGGAGGGAAAAATTTTTCGATTATATGGGGCAAGCCTTATTCTTTGCGTTAAATAACTAAAAATTCGGTCATCGGGCGTTTTGCCTGTCATGGATTTAGCGATCGCGGCAGCTTCAGGTTTTTTTAATTCTTCTAACACTCCCTTTAGTAAGGCTAAATAATCTTCTTTCTTTAATTCGGGAGCGTTTCTTGCCAGTTTTTGGTAATTTAAGTACTCGGTAGAATAGTAAAAATTGATAAGGTCAGGAGCATTTACCACCGGCAATGATTTGCACTCTTCAATGCCTGACTTTTCTCCCGGATGTTCAAAAATTGCAACAGAATCGAATCCAAGTCTTGAATAATCAATTAAACGGTAAAATTTTTGATCGGCAGAGTCTTTCGAATAAATTATCCTCCCTGCTATTTCAGGTTTATCTCCTATAACCAATTCTTTTTTGTAGCTTTTTGTGTATTGAAGCCAATATTTGGATGGGTCAGAATTATAAATGGTAACTGAATCATCCTTGCAATGAATAACCCTGTGTTTTTTTTCTTCCGGATGGGTCCAAAGGTTATTGATGCTTGGTTTTTCTTGACTTCCCTGAGCAATAAGCCATTGGGGCAGGATGAGGACCAATGTTAAAATCAGATGAACGACAATTTTTTTCATAGCGATGATAAAACTATGAAATTGAATTTTTCATCTTCGGCCCTTTCCGGAAAAGTTATCCACATTAGGTTTACACAATTCCCAATTTAATCATGTTTGCCCTTCCTCTATCTTTCATCGGGATGCTGGCAATGTGTATCAATAAATTGTTTTCTTCCACCAGTCTTTCTTTTTTCAAAAATTCCTTTACTTCCTGGATGGTATTGTCGGTGCTTTCATAGCGGTCGTAGAAAAAGCCTCTAACTCCCCAAACAAGACTGAGTGTGGTAAGCAGGGAGGTGTTATCGGTAAAGATAAAAATATTAGCCTTGGGACGTTGACTCGCCAGCTTGAAGGCGGTGTACCCGGAATTGGTCATAGAAACAATTCCTTTGGCTTCTGATTGCTGGGCCATTAAACAGGCGCTGTAGCAAATAGAGTCGGATATAAAGGTTTGGTTTTTTATATGAGGGGCATGCAGTTTGTAAAAAATGTTTCCACCCTTTTCAATGGTTTTGATAATGTTGTTCATGTGTTCAATTACCTTAATTGGATGCTTTCCAACCGAGGTTTCTCCACTCAACATAACCGCATCGGCTCCATCCAATACGGCATTGGCAACATCATTAACTTCTGCTCTTGTGGGTGAATAATTGGCAATCATGCTTTCCATCATCTGTGTAGCAATAATCACCGGCTTTGATGCCTTTATACATTTGCTTACAATCATTTTTTGCAACAAAGGCACCTGTTCCAAGGGTAATTCTACTCCCAGGTCACCTCGGGCTACCATGATAGCATCTGCAAGGTCAATAATGTTGTCAATCTCAGCAATTGCCTCCGGCTTTTCAATCTTTGCAATTACCCGGCAATTTTTTTTCGCTTGTTTAATTCTTTCTTTCAAATCAACCACATCCGTTACCGAACGAACAAAGGATAATCCAATCCAGTCAACATTGTTTTTTAGCGCAAAATCTAAGTCTTGAAGATCCTTTTCCGTTAAGGAAGGAAGTGATATTTTGGTGTTGGGTAAATTCACGCCTTTTTTGGAAGAAAGTATTCCTCCATTAATTACTTTGGCCCTTACCTCATCTGCTTTGTTGGTTCCTGTAACCTGAAGAAGAATTTTTCCGTCATCCACCAAAACATTATCTCCAATGGCCACATCTTTCGGAAACTCAGGATAAGTGATATATACTTTTTGGGCATTGCCCAAACATTCTTTGGTAGTAATGATGATTTCCTGTCCGTTTTCAAGAAAAGCTTCTTCGTTTTCCATTTTGCCAATTCTAAGCTTTGGGCCTTGCAGATCCACCAAAATGGCAATATTTGTTTTTTTGGCATGGTTCAATTCCCTTACTGTATCAATAGCTTTTTGATGGAATTCGTAACTACCATGCGAGGAGTTAATTCTGCAAACGTCCATTCCTGCATCAATCATTTGACTTAGCGTTTGTCTTTCTGTTGAAGCAGGTCCTA
>JBILVQ010000163.1:0-6917 GCA_044370375.1 Bacteroidia bacterium | reverse complement strand
AAAAGGGTATAACTCCAAAGAATCCAGGCGTTCTCTAGAATGCTTAAGCAGCGGCAAGGAATGATGCGAGTCGGTATCTGTATCGCCATGCCCCGGAAAATGCTTGCCATTGGCCATTACCCTGCGACTTTGCAAACCCTTTGTGAGCGCCCAGCCTTTTTGTGCCACTTTGAATTTATTTTCACCAAAAGAACGAAAACCAATCACAGGGTTTGCAGGATTGCTGTTGATGTCCAAAACGGGAGCAAAGTTTATTTGTATTCCCATTCTTACACACTCCTCGCCCATGGCTTCACCAAGTTTCTCAATCAAACGATTGTCTTGTATGGCGCCCAGCGTCATTTGTTTAGGGAAATAGACCGTGCTATCCAAACGCATGGACAAACCCCATTCTCCGTCAATAGCAATGAACAAGGGAACCTTGGCCTTGGCCTGCAGGTAGTTGGTCATGACTGCCTGTCGGTGCGGACCACCCTGAAAAAATATCAATCCCCCGATATGGTAATTTTGCACCAGATTTTCGAGCGATTCAAGATGCTTTTTATCGCGGTTCGAATAGGCAGCTACCATCATCAATTGACCAATTTTTTGGTCAAGACTCATGGTTGGCAATACAGAATCGGCCCAAGACAAGGCCGGTCTTTTCCAAAAGGCTTCCTCCTCTTTCATGAAAGCTTTTAGATCTCCGGATTCGTAGTAAGTAGAGAATTTTTTATTGGGTCCTTTTAGTTTTTTCTCCGTGATAACATTCTTCTTTTCTACGGTCGTTTTTTTTGACGACTTGCAGGATGAATAAAAAAGCAGGAATCCCGATGCCAGGAGTAAAAGAAAAAGAAGTTGGTAACGTTTTGAATACAAAATAATCAATCGGATGAAGGTGGTGAATTATCTTCTTTTGCGACTGCTGCCGGTGAGTCCCAAAACACCGAGCAAACCTCTGGTTACTTCACGGAAGACAGTATTGACAACGGTTTTGGTGGTTCTATTGTTCAACATCGACTCAAGCATAGAAGGAGGTTCCTTTTCATTTCTGCTGGTTTTTGCCGATTTTTCCGGCAGTTCTTCCTGCTGTTTTGCAGCACTGATAATTTTTGCTTCCAGCATTTCGTAGGCACTTTCGCGATCCATTTGCTCATTGTATTTCTTTACGAGCGGAGAATTTTTTACGAGTAAATTAATTTCTTCCGCGCTGAGAACATCCATTCTGGATTGCGGAGCAGCCATCAGTGAATGAACCAAAGGCGTTGGAATTCCTTTTTCATTCAATACAGATATCAAGGCCTCTCCGATGCCCAAGCCGGTCAACAATTCATCTACCTTATAAAATTCCGATTCAGGATAATTTTCGGCTGCGGCTTTAATCGCTTTACGATCATTGGCGGTAAAGGCACGCAATGCATGTTGTATTTTCATGCCCAATTGTCCTAAAACGGAAGCAGGGATATCGGTAGGACTTTGTGTAATGAAGAAAACTCCAATGCCTTTGGAGCGAATTAATTTTACAATGGTCTCGAGTTGATCGAGCAGGGCCTTTGACGCTTCTTTGAACAATAGATGGGCTTCATCAATAAAAACAACCAATTTGGGTTGATCCGGGTCTCCTTCTTCGGGCAATTCCTGATAAATTTCTGCCAACAAACAAAGCATAAAAGTAGAAAACAACTTTGGCTTGCTTTGCATATCGGTTAAGCGGATGACATTCACCATTCCTCTACCCTTTTCATCGATGCGCATCAAATCTTCCACATCAAAACTTTTCTCGCCAAAAAACTTATCGGCCCCTTGTTCCTCAATTTCTATCACCTTTCGAATTATGGTAGAAGTTGAGGCGGTGCTAATTCTGCCATAATCCTTTTCAATGATTTCTTTTCCTTCGTTGGTAAGATATTGCAATGCTTTTTTGAAATCTTTCAAATCCAAAAGCGGCATGGCATGATCATCACAAAACTTAAACACAAGCGAGACAACACCCGATTGGGTGTCGTTCAATTCCAAAACGCGACTAAACAAAACAGGACCGAATTCTGAAACCGTTGCTCTCATTCTTACCCCGGGCTCGTCAGAAATACTCAGCAATTCGGTGGTAAAGGCGGTTTCCTTCCAAACATCACCTATCTTGGTGTGACGATCTTTTACCTTATCGTTCAGCACTCCCGCTTGGGCAATGCCGGATAAATCACCCTTTACATCCATCACCAAAACGGGCACTCCTTTTTCTGAAAGTCGTTCTGCAAGGGCCTGTAAACTTTTGGTTTTACCGGTGCCTGTAGCCCCTGCAATGAGTCCATGACGATTAAAGGTTTTCAGGGGAGCTTTCACCTGAAGGCCGGGCTGTGCTTCGCCATTCAACATGGCACAGCCCAAAATAACCGCATCCCCCTTAAAGGTATAACCTGATGCAATTTTCTCTGCAAACAATTCTTTACTCATTTAATTTGTACATTGTCCTAATTTCCATCCATTCTAAAGGCACGTTGAACACCGGGCACCTTTTTCAATTTATCAATCAACTCCGTCAGGTGATTGGTATCATTCACAAAAACCATAATGGTTCCATCAAAAATTCCATCATTGGAATCGAAACTGAGGGAACGCATGTTTACGTTTAATTCATTAGAAATGATACGGGTAATGTTGTTCACGATACCCACCTCATCGATACCCTGCACATTGATACCGGCCAGGAAGGAAATTTTTTCTTCGTTGGTCCATTTGGCTTTCACAATCCGATAGGCGAAGTTTGACATCAATGCAATGGCATTGGAGCAATTGGTTCGATGAATAATAATTCCTTCGTCAACCGTGATAAAGCCACAAACATCATCACCGGGAATAGGGTTGCAACAAGGGGCAATCTTGTAATCTATTTTGTCGATACCCTGTCCGATGACCATGGTACCGGCATTTCCCCTTACATCTTTAACAATTTCCTCCAGTGTTTTATGATCTCCTTTTGCTTTGGCTTTTACCCTACTCTTGATGCTACCATCAGTATTAATGGCATCGCGCAAATGTTTCATGCTGATGCTTCCGGTTGCAATTCTAAAGTGCAAATCAATAACAAAAGGCAAATCGAAGAAATCCATCAAACGGGTCATGTTGGCCTTAGAAGGAATCACCTTCCATTGCTCTAACTTCTTTAACAAAACCTCCTTGCCCTCTTCTGCTTTCTTCTTTTTTTCTGCCCGAAGCGCTTCTTTGATTTTAGTTTTTGCTTTGGCCGTTGCAACAAAGTTCAACCACTCTTCTTTTGGTTTTTGTTTGTTGGATGAAATAATTTCAACTTGATCGCCACTCTTCATGGCATAACTGAGTGGTACGAGACGGTTATTAACCTTTGCCCCAATGGCACGATTTCCAACATGGCTATGAATTTCATAAGCAAAATCCAGGGCTGTTGCATCAAAGGGTAAAGTTTTCAATTCACCTTTGGGTGTAAAAACAAAAATCTCTTCGGCAAATAAATTTAATTTAAAATCATCAAGAAAATCGAGGGCGTTTGAATCAGGATTTTCCAACAACTCTCGAATTTTGGCAATCCATTCGTCAAGTGCATTTTCAGAGGCCGACTCCTTATACTTCCAATGAGCTGCATAACCTTTCTCTGCAATTTCATCCATTCTTTCGGTTCTGATTTGCACTTCCACCCACTTACCATCAGGCCCCATCACGGTGGTATGCAGGGATTCATAACCATTGGCTTTGGGCGTTGAAACCCAGTCGCGCAGCCGATCAGGATTCGGGTGATAAAAATCCGTAACAATGGAATAAGCCCGCCAACACTCAGATTTTTCGAGTTCAGGTTGCACCTTTAATATGATGCGAATGGCAAAAATATCATAAACCTCCTCAAAAGGGATGGCTTGTTTGCGCATTTTATTGCGAATAGAAAAAATTGATTTTACCCTGCCTTTGATGTCGAATTCCATGCCAGCTTCTGAGAGGGCATTGATGACGGGCAAACTAAATTTATTGATATATCGATTCCTTTCCCTTTGGGTGCTAATTAATTTGCGGGTAATTTCATCAAAAATTTCTGGTTCGGTATATTTGAGACCGAGATCCTCTAACTCTGTTTTGATGGCATTCAATCCAAGGCGGTGAGCAAGGGGCGCATAAAGGTAAAGCGTTTCGGAGGCAATTTTCAATTGCTTATCGCGCTTCATGCTATCGAGGGTCCGCATGTTATGCAAGCGGTCGGAAAGTTTAATCAGAATCACGCGCACATCATCCGAAAGGGTGAGCAGCATTTTCCTGAAATTCTCGGCTTGTAAGCTTGAAGTTTGGTCAAAGACCCCGGAAATCTTGGTCAACCCATCAATGATGGATGCAACCTTATCACCAAACATTTGCCGGATATCATCAAGTGTAATCTCGGTATCCTCTACCACATCATGCAAAAGGGCGCATACCACTGAGGTTGGACCGAGGCCTACTTCTGTTACAACAATCTGTGCAACCGCCAGCGGATGATAAATGTAAGGCTCGCCTGATTTTCTGCGCATTCCTTTGTGCGCATCAAGCGCTAGGTCAAAGGCTTTGCGAATCAACAAGCGATCGTCCTTATCCATCAACCTGCGCACAGAGCGCAACAAAGTACGATACCTTTTTAGGATTTCTTTTTTTTCGGCTTCTAAATCAGTCTCTGGTAGCATTCGGATTGAATAACAGCGTAAAGTTACATGCGAAAGCCACCATCAACAAACTAACAAGGCTTTTACATCTCTTTTTTATAAACATTGAAAGTTTGAAAAGTTAAATTTTAGATGAATCTAAAAATTATTTTAAATTTTCCAAATAATTATTTACATTTGCAAAAAAAAGTCATGAAATCTGCTACCAGAGAAAATTACCTGAAAGCGATTTACAAGCTTCTGGAGCGCACTCCACAAGGCGTTAGCACCAATGCCATTGCGGAGCATCTCGATACCAAGGCCGCCACCGTAACCGATATGCTCAAAAAACTGGCCGCCCAGAAACTCATCAATTACAAAAAATATTACGGAGTAACCCTCACTCCTGCCGGAAAAAAATCAGCGCTGATGATCATCCGAAGTCATCGCTTATGGGAATTGTTCTTGGTAGAAAAATTAAATTTTGGCTGGGATCAGGTGCATGAAGTAGCTGAGCAAATGGAGCATGTTCAATCAGATTTACTCATTGCCCGACTGGATGAATTTCTAGATTTCCCGCGTTTCGACCCGCACGGAGACCCGATACCTGATGTGGATGGAAAAATCGCGATGCCGCGTTTTGTTAGTCTTTCAAAACTGGAATGCGGTAAAGTATCCATTTTATCCGGAGTGGTAGATCATTCCGACCTATTTCTCCGCTATCTCAACCAGGCCGGATTACAACTCGGTCAGGAAATAAAAATTCTGAAAATTGAACCCTATGATCAGTCGATGGAAATCATGGTCAACAAAAAAAATAAAATGAATGTAAGTCCGGAAGTTGCCCGTAACCTTTTGATGGAAGTTAAGAAAAATCAGGCATGAAAACAGACAGAACTCAATCCCTTTCGGAAGTAAATGCTTCCGTGGATACGCAAAATAAAAAAGGATTTTTCAGGAAATTATTCGCCTTTGCCGGTCCCGCCTATTTGGTTAGTGTAGGCTACATGGACCCGGGCAACTGGGCTACCGACATTGCCGGTGGCAGTGGCTTTGGTTACTCTTTGTTGTGGGTTTTATTAATGAGCAACCTTATTGCCCTCTTGTTGCAAAGTTTGAGTGCACGTTTGGGATTGGTGCGCGGACTAGATTTGGCGCAGGCATCCCGCGAAGCTTATCCGGGTTTTATCAATTGGTTTTTGTACGGATTGGCAGAAATTGCCATTGCCGCCACTGATTTGGCCGAAGTGTTGGGCATGGCGATTGGTTTGCAATTGCTGTTTGATATACCGCTCATGACGGGTATTTTGATTTCGGTACTGGATACTTTTTTGTTGTTGTTTTTATTGCATTACGGCATCAGAAAAATGGAAGCCTTCATCATCAGCTTGGTGGCCATTGTTGGCTTTTCCTTTTTTATGGAAATGTTTTTTGCACAACCCGATGCCACAGAAGTAGTAAAAGGTTTGATTCCTTCCTTGCCCGGTGGCGAAGCCTTATACATTGCCATCGGCATCATTGGGGCAACCGTTATGCCTCATAATTTGTACTTGCATTCTGCTCTTGTTCAATCCAGAAAATTCGAACGCAATGAAATCGAAATTAAAAAGGCCATTAAATTTAATTTTATTGATTCTGCCGTTGCTTTGAACCTTGCCTTTTTAGTGAATGCAGCCATTCTAATTCTTGCAGCTACAGCTTTTTTCAACAATGGCTTAAATGAAGTTGCAGAAATTCAGGATGCACATCGCTTACTCGAACCCATGTTAGGAACACAATGGGCACCCATTCTCTTTGCTGTTGCTTTGATTGCGGCCGGACAAAGCAGCACCATCACCGGTACACTTGCCGGACAAATTGTAATGGAAGGTTATTTAAATCTACGCATCCAACCCTGGGTGAGAAGAATTATTACCAGGGTTATTGCCATTGTTCCTTCCTTGATTGCTATTCATTGGATGGGTGAACAGGCCACCGGACGCTTGTTGATTTTAAGCCAGGTAATCCTCAGCATGCAATTGGGATTTGCTGTTATTCCTTTGATTCATTCTGTTTCGGACCGCAAAAAAATGGGAGCCTTTACACTAAAATTAAAATGGAAGATTCTAGCATGGATTAGCGCAGCCATCATTGTTTCCCTGAATCTAAAATTGGTTATCGAACAAATTTCTTTGTTGCATGAAACTTTTCCGGAACATGCGCTATTGATTAACCTTACGGTAATTCCATTTTCTTTGTTTGCAGGATTTGCATTGCTATACATCACCTTTAAACCCTTTATGGCAGGCACTCCCAAAGAAATAA
>JBILVQ010000162.1:0-6950 GCA_044370375.1 Bacteroidia bacterium | reverse complement strand
ATTATAGCTGTAAACTGACACAAATCCTCCAGCACTTCCTGTTGCTCCCGGAAACCCTGATGTTGCAAAATCATCCATCCAGGCTGTTATAGGAGAGGATTGAATTGGAGTGCTAAGGAATACCTGCCCTGCTCTACCGCCTGGCATAAATCTTTGCAAAACCACGTTGCCTGACAAAGAAGCTCCGGTTTCAATTTTGGCGATACCTGCACTTGCAGAAGCAGTACTGATTAAGGTGAAAACCCCTCCGCTCACATCAAAATTTCCTGCTTGAAGTTTTAGAGTTCCCCTGAGATTAATATTGCCTGAAATGCCAACTCCTGCATTGTTTTCAATGGTCAGATTTTCAAAATCAAAAGCACCAATTGTTTGTGCAGAACTTCCATTGAATCTTACTGTGCTTCCGGTAATGGTATAAACGTTAGTTCCGGTTGTGAAGGTGCCGGCAACACTTACTGTACCTCCATTGGGTAACACTCTTGCTCCTGTTGAACTTGAGGTTAAATGATGATAAGTAACTGCTGCAATGTCTTGGCTGCTGCTACCATTGTAAGTAACAGTACCCGTGCCCGGAGTTAATGTTCCTGTATTGTTCCAGTTCCCATCTAAAGTTAATGAACCGCTCGTCATTTCAAGATCCCCATCACCTTCAAGGTTACCGTTTAAGCTAACACTTCCTGCACCGATGTTTAATTCGCAGGTTCCTACTCCGTCAACAATGTCCAAATCTCCATTAATGCTGATGTTTCCTCCATCGCTTGATTTCGAAACAGCATTGCTTCCAGTACTAACAACCAGATGTCCATAAGCAGGAACAGAGGAAACAATTTGTGAAGAGCTATTCGCCTGATAGGTTACTGTCGAGTTTGAATTTAAAGAAATATTTGCAGCGATAAAATTACTTGGAAAATTTACTGCATTTACAGCACTGCTTAGTCCTAAAATTAGATTACTTCCCGAGGCAAGGCTTAAGTTTCCGCTTGCGTTTCCAACAAGCGTGCTATTGATAATGGTTAAATTTCCAGCATTAATGCTTAGGTCGCCATTAACGGTTCCTCCTGCCATGGTTGCAGCTCCTGATCCACTTTTTATCAAATGGTGATAGGTGGTTGCATAAATATTGTGAGCCGCGTTAGAACTATAGGTGATTGTATTAGGATTGGCAGATGCATTAAGTATTCCTTTAACTGCAAAAGCATTCGTTCCAAAATTGATACTTGCACCTCCACTATTCAGCAGGGTAGAGGTTGTTGCAATACCATTGATATCATCTCCAATGCTTAGTGCAACAAAATTAGATACGGTGATTGCCCCGTTAATAATAACTTTTCCAGCAATCATTACAGGTTGAGTACCTGTAATGGATTGGTTGTTGTTGCCAAAAGTATAAATACCACTTCCAGATGTAAAACTTCCGTTATTAATAAGTCCGTTTTGAAATCTTACGGCCTGTGCCACACTAATGTTCCAGGTTCCGTTAAGCGTTACCAAACCTCTGAAAATGTTGGAACCAACGGCATTGTCATCCATAAAGGTACCATCAATCAATAAACTATTGTTGAAAGTCACATTTCTGGAAGAGGCGTTCAATGTACTTCCGGTTACGATTGTAGCACTACCTGCAACAGTAGTCACTGTGGAAGGAGTTTTAATACCACTTCCTGCCAAAACAACATTGTTGTAGGTGGTGCCCTTAATGGTTTGATTGCTTCCATCATAGGTTACGGTACCTGAACCTGCGGTAAAGGCTCCACTGCTTGTAAAATTTCCTCCTGCGGTTAAATCTCCGCTGGTAAATGAAAGAGCTCCAGTGCCACTTATGTTTCCATCCACATTCAGGTCAGCAGTGCCTAATGCAAAAGTGTTTGTTGGTCCTGTGAGTAACAGATTGCCGTTCACCTGAAGGGAAATTCCGGTGTAATTTTTTGTAAAGGTTCCTGCACCGGCACTAATCGTAAGGTTTCCATACGTGGATGGGGTTCCTGATATGTTTTGGTTATATCCTCCCTGATAAGTGACGGTACTTGCATTGTCAAGATTAATATTACCTGTGGTAAAGTTGCTTGGAAAATCTACAACAGATGCTGAACTTGTTGAACCCATTGATAATCCTGATCCTGCAGCTACGCTTAAGGTTCCGATGGCATTGCCGGTTATTTGATGTGTTGAACAAACCAAAGTTCCTCCGGTGATGCTTAAATTACCATTGATGCTAATCGCTCCGCCTAAGGTGGAGTTTCCGGCATTGCTTATAACCAAGTGATGATAGGTAATGCCTCCCAAAATGGTTTGCGAAGTACTCGAATTGTATTCAACGGTGTTGGAATTGGTTGATGCATCTAGTGTTGAAAGGGTATTGGTACCACCAATGAAAAGGCTTGATCCATTGCCCTGTGTTAGGCTTCCAATTCCTGAAAGGGATGAACTTACACTCAAACTTCCAAGGTTATTTAAACTTCCGCTAATAACTACCTTGGCAATGGTAGTTCCCCCAATTCCATTAATATTTCCGCCGGCAGCACTAAAGGTATAAATTCCAGTGCCCGCATTGAAGGTGCCTGATTGAATCAAATTTCCACCTATGCTGAAGTTTTCAGCAACCATGGAAGTCCATGTGCCTCCACCATTGATATTAACGTTGGTGAAAGTTTTATTGCCGGAGGTACTGCTGAAATTAATGTTACCGGAAACCGTGAGAGTATTACCTACGGTAAAATTAATTCCGCCTACATCTACGGTTCCATCTTGTATGTCAAGATTCGCACATGCAGCGGCAGAGGAAACGCTTAACACCGCACCATTCGTAACAGTTACATCATCGGCCGCAGAGGGAAGGCCGCCAGGGCCACTACCGGTGTTGATTGAACTCCACAAGGTATTGGAGGATACCGTGATGGAAGCTGCAAGAATTTTGCCTGTTCCCATCAGAAGGAGGATGGCCAGACTTAGAAGGGTGTGTAAATTTTTTTTCATAATGTTGAAAGGCTAATGCCTCCTTCTACGCAAAAAGAAAAAAAAAGTTTTACAAATGGCAGATATTTATCGACTAAGTTAAAATCAATGTCGTTTAAGGATTAAAATTATTTTTTCAAAGGGAAATTATTTCCCATTTTCTTTTTTCCATTCTTCATAAATTTCCTCAACACCCTCATACCATTCTTTACCGAATTTCCTTTCAAGAGGTTCTTTCAGAAATCGAAAGGCAGGCACGCCAAGTGCTTTGCCGTTTTTTATGGCCGGCTTACAAAGTCCCCAACGATGGTAATTCAACATAGTATAATAGGGTTGTTTGCTAACTCTGATAGGGTAGAGGTGACAGGATATTGGTTTTTTGAAACTAACTTTTCCTTCAAGATAGGCCTTTTCAATAGAACACTTGGCAATTCCATTTTCATAAATAACAAAGGCACAGGCCCCAACCCCACCAACCAACGGAGTTACCAGGTCGCCATCTTCATCTGTTTCCCACAAACCTCTTTTTTCGATGGTTTTGATTCCTTCTTCATTCATGTAGGGTTTTACCTGCTCAAAAATTTCTTCCAATATCATGGTTTCTTCCGGTTCCAGCGGTGCACCCGAATCTCCTGCTACACAACAAGCTCCCTTACATGAACCTAAATCGCAAACAAATTTGTTTTCAAACAATTCGTCACTCAACAATATTTCGCCTGAAATGATCATTTCTTAACCAAACAAATTATTTAATACTTCTTCAATTTTATTATGACGGTTGACAAGAATTTTCTCTTGCTTACGGTCTGTTTTTTTTACAAATCCTGAAACAAAAATTTCTTTGTAACCTAATCGCTCTGCTTCTGCAATTCTTTGCTCAATGCGGTTTACAGGTCTTATTTCACCTGTTAGCCCAATTTCTGCGGCAAAACAAATTCCTTGTCGCAATGGGATGTCTTCATTACTCGATAAAATGGCACAAGCTACTGCAAGATCAAGTCCGGGATCGTCAATTTTTACTCCTCCGGTAATGTTGATGAAAACATCCTTTATTCCTAATCTGAATCCGCATCGTTTCTCCAGCACAGCAAGTAACATGGATAATCTTCTTAAATCAAAACCTGTAGCAGTTCTTTGCGGTGTACCATAAGCAGCAGTGCTTACCAGTGCCTGCACTTCAATTAACAAAGGTCTGTTTCCCTCAAGAGAACAACCGATGGCAACACCGCTAACAGGATATTCTCTATGGGTAACCAGGATTTCAGAAGGATCTGAAATTGGTCTTAATCCTGCATTCGACATTTCGTAAATGCCAAGCTCATTCGTTGAACCAAATCTGTTTTTTGTTGAACGCAACAATCGGTAACTAAAATTTCGCTCTCCTTCAAATTGCAATACAGTATCAACCATGTGTTCCAAAATTTTCGGACCGGCAATAGCTCCATCTTTGGTAATATGACCAATTAAACAAACCGGAACGCCTGATTCTTTTGCATATCGCAATAGTTCTGCGGCACATTCTCTTACCTGCGTAACACTTCCGGGTGCGGACTCAACCTTACTCAGAAAGAGTGTTTGTATCGAATCAATAATAATGAGTGATGCCTGCAACTGGTTAATAACAGGAAAGATGTCATCCAATGAGGTTTCTGCCAAAATAAAACAGGCTTCATTTTTAATCCCTATCCTTTCTGCCCGCATTTTTATTTGTTCCTCACTTTCTTCGCCAGATACGTATAGGGTTTTTAATCCCGTTTGCGCCAAGGCAACCTGCAACATCAGGGTTGATTTTCCAACGCCCGGTTCTCCGCCAAACAAAATCAGCGATCCGGGCACAAGCCCACCGCCTAAAACCCTGTTTAGTTCTACATCTGATAATTCAATCCTTACTTGCTCATATTGCCCAATGTCTTGTATGGCAATGGCTTTTGGTTTTTCCGAGCTTCTTTCTCTGGAAAAACTTTTGGTGGAGCCTTTTTTGGATGGCTCCTCAATCATGGTGTTCCATTCATGACAAGCAGGACATTTGCCCATCCACTTGGGGGTTTCATGTCCGCAATTTTTGCAGAAGTATGCACTTACAATTTTGGCCACCTTACTGATTCTTCAAAATTTTTTGCTCTAGATTGGTGGTGGAGTATCCATCATGAAATGGAATCGAATAAACTGCTCCACCGTAAGATTTTACAAACGTTGCACCCACAATTTTTTCTATTTCCCAATCTCCTCCTTTTACCAATACATCAGGCCGAATTGATTGAATCAATGTCTCAGGGGTTTCCTCTTCAAAAAGAATAATGGCATCGCTGGCATGAAGGGAGGCGAGTATTTCCATCCTGCTTTTTTCATCCTGTATTGGTCTGTTCTTTCCTTTTAATTGCCTCACCGAAGCGTCTGCGTTTACCCCAATTACCAAGCGGTCACCCATCGATTTGGCATCTGCCAGGTAACGAACATGGCCGGGATGCAATAAATCAAAACAACCATTGGTGAATACAATTTTATGGCTTCTTAATTTCCAGATGCCAATTTGCTTTTTCAGGTCTTCAAGATGAAATATCTTTTTTTCTAACACCGACCAAAGTCCATTATTGTCTTGTTCCATTTTCTTTTTGCTGTAAAATTAGTAAGGATATAATACCCATTACCAAAATGATTAAAAATTGTCCGGTCCAAACAATCCAGCCATAGCCAAGCCCGGTGGCTTTGTCAATATGATAAGTTTCAAGCGCCATCATCACAAACAATGGAAAGGCGCCAATTCCGCCTTGCACCAAAATCATGGCAAAACTACCAAATACAAGCACCGAAAAGGCCATGCCCCAATCGGCCGGTATACTGTTATGAAAAGCCAAAAAAGCTGAATAGTTGGTAGCCGCATATAAAAACCACATTAAGCCGGTATAAAGAAAAAATAAACCCTTTTCTTTTACTTTAAAGATGGATTGTAATCCTTCAGAAAAGGAGATAAAAAGGGTCATTAATTTGTTTTTTTTCTCGCTTTTTTCTTTTTTCTTTTTTCGGACAAAAAAAATAACAGCAATAATCCCTGTTAAAACCAAAAAGATTAGTAATGTGGATGGTTTTTGTAAAGAGGAGCTTAGGGGATTGAGTATTTTTTCTTTAAATAATTCATCTAGAAATTTTCTTTCCGAAAGGTAGGTAAGTGCACAAATAAGGCCAAGCATTAATGTATCAAATAATCTTTCTGCTAAAACGCTTCCCAGCAAACTTTCCACCGGTATTTTTTCTTTTTTCGACAGAACCGCACAACGGGTTACTTCACCCAAGCGTGGCACTGCTAAATTGGCAAGGTATCCAACCATGAGCGATGAAAGGGTGTTTTTTTCGCGAGGATGAAAGCCAAATGTTTTAATCAGTAAGGTCCACCGCAATGAACGCATCAAATGGCTTAGAATGCCGATGATAAAAGTGATTCCAATCCAAAAATAATCAGCTTCATAGAAGGAGCGGACAATTTCTTGTTTTTGTTTTTCGTTTAATTGATGAAGTGAATAATAGACCAGCCCAATTCCAATGGCAAGGAATAGAATGGTTTTTAGGATTCCTGCCAATGAAAATTTTATGTGGGTTTTTTCAGTCAAGGGGCATGTTGTCTATTAGTCTTATTCCTTCAATGGTTGCAGCAATAAATACTCTCAATTGATTTTTATGCTGAATGCTCTCCTGAGGGCCTAGGTTTTCCTCCTCTGCTAAAACCAGGTAATCCAGCTCAATGTTTTGTTCTTTTAGAAGCTTACTGGCTTTTTGACGGATTTCTTCTATTTTACTTCCCTCTTTTTCTATACGAACCATTTGTAGGATTTGATATAAAAGGGCAGCTTTGTTTTTTCCCTGCTCGGTTAATCGCTGATTTCTTGAACTCATTGCCAATCCGCTAGATTCCCTTAAAATTGGACAGGGCACAATCTCTACAGGATACTGTTTTATTTGGGTCATTTTTTTTATGACCTGTAATTGCTGAAAATCTTTTTCTC
>JBILVQ010000247.1:0-4505 GCA_044370375.1 Bacteroidia bacterium | reverse complement strand
TTAAACAAGCTCTCGGATATTTCGCCCTAAGCCTTACTTCCAATTCTGAAGATGCAAAAGACCTCTTGCAGGATACCATGCTCAAAGCGCTTACCTACAAGGATAAGTTTGCTGAGTCTACCAACCTTAAGGCATGGCTCTATACCATCATGAAGAACACCTTTATCAATAATTACCGCAGATCGGTGAAAACCAATCAAATTATTGATAGAACAAAAGACCTTTATTACGTCAACATTCCTCAAAACTCCGGATTCGCAAATCCTATTTCCAGAATTGGTGAAAAAGATATCCTCAAAAGCATTCAACTGCTGAGCGATGATTTAAGAATCCCTTTTCAAATGTCTTTTGACGGACATAAATACAAAGAAATTGCTGATCATCTCGACCTTCCCATTGGTACTGTAAAAAGCCGTATCTTTTTGGCTCGAAAACAACTCATGAAAGCCCTCGAGGATTTCAGATAAACAACCACGGGACACCGTCCTATGCAACAAAAAAAAGCAATTGTTATTGGTGCCGGTTTCGCCGGAATGTCGGCCGCATCCTTCCTCGCCAGAGATGGTTTTGATGTAACCGTACTAGAAAAAAACGAAAGCAGCGGAGGCAGAGGACGAAAATTTAAGCAAGATTCTTTCTTGTTTGATATGGGTCCAAGCTGGTATTGGATGCCCGATGTATTCGACAACTATTTTCAATCCTTTAAAAAGAAAACCTCCGACTATTATCAATTAAACCGTCTTAGCCCTAGCTACCGCGTATTCTTTCACAAAAACAACATTGTAGATGTGCCAGCTTCTGCTCTTGAACTGGGCAAATATTTCGAAACCCTTGAAAAAGGAGCCGGCCAAAAACTAGAGGCCTTTCTAAAAGAAGCTGCTCACAAATATGAAGTAGGCATCAACGATCTGGTGTTCAAACCCGGTCGCTCTCTTCTTGAATTTGCACATCCTGCATTCCTTGCCGGTGTGTTTAAACTCGATGTGTTTACCTCTCATGCAGCCCATATCCGCAAATTTTTTCAACATCCGGATATCATCCGCCTGCTCGAGTTTCCGGTGCTTTTTCTTGGTGCAAAACCAGAAAACACTCCCGCCCTCTATAGCTTGATGAATTATGCCGATATCTCTTTGGGTACCTGGTACCCTATGGGTGGCATGACAAAAATTGCTGAGGGAATGGAGAAATTAGCAACCTCTTTGGGTGTAAAATTCATATTCAATTCGCCCGTAACTTCCTTTGAATTCACAGGCAAAAAAATCTCCTCTGTTCTTGCCAACGGAGCCAGATGGTCGGCCGATGTTATCGTTGCCGGTGCCGATTATCACCATGTGGACCAAAAAATTTTACCTGAAGAAAAAAAGTCTTATTCTAAAAAATACTGGGACCAAAGAGTCCTTGCCCCCTCTTCCCTTATCTTTTATCTCGGATTTAATCGCAAAATAAAAAATCTGCTGCATCACAATTTGTTTTTTGATGAAGACTTTAAACCGCATGCAGCCCAAATTTACGACAATCCGCAATGGCCCGAAAAACCGCTGTTCTACGTATGTGCTCCTTCAAAAACAGACCCTTCCGTAGCACTTCCCGAACATGAAAATGTATTCGTACTTATTCCTGTTGCGCCTGATTTAAAAGACACCGAAGAAATTCGCGAGCATTACTTCAACATGATACTTCAAAGAATGGAACATTTGTTGGAGGAAAAAAATCTTGCAAGCTCGGTCATTTACAAACGCAGCTATGCCCATAAAGATTTTATCAGCGACTATAATTCATTTAAGGGAAACGCCTACGGACTGGCCAATACATTAAAGCAAACAGCCATCCTCAAACCTTCCATTAAAAGCAAAAAAATTACCAACCTTTATTTCACCGGCCAGCTCACTGTTCCCGGGCCTGGCGTTCCACCGTCCCTGATTTCAGGCGAGGTGGTTGCCCGCGAAATAAGCAAAGAAATGAACCATTAACCATGCACACAAGTTTAGACCTTTACAACTCCACCTGCATGCATTGCAGCCGTATTACCACAAGGAAATACAGCACTTCTTTTTCTCTGGGTATCCTATCACTTGCCAAAGAATTTCGTGATCCCATTTACGCCATTTATGGCTTTGTTCGCTTTGCCGATGAAATTGTTGACACCTTCCATGACTATAACAAGGAAACGTTGATTCAACACTTTGAAGAAGATACCTGGAAATCCATTGAAGAAAAAATTAGCCTTAACCCTATTCTCCATAGCTTTCAACTGGCCGTAAACCAATATCAAATTGATCATACACTGATTAAACAATTCCTTCATAGCATGAAAATGGATCTGGATAAAAAAAACCACGACCGTGCTACTTATGAGGAATACATTTTGGGCTCTGCCGAAGTTGTTGGGTTAATGTGTCTTCACGTGTTCACCAAGGGAAACAAAGAAAATTACTTAACGCTCAAACCCTTTGCCATGGCTCTTGGTGCTGCGTTTCAAAAAATTAATTTCCTGCGCGATCTCAATGCCGATTATAAAAATCTGGGGCGTGCTTACTTTCCCGAACTCAACCTGCAACAGTTCAACGAAAGTTTAAAACAAAAAATTGAAATAGAAATAGAGGCCGACTTTCAAAAAGGGCTGGAGGGTATTCGTATGTTGCCCTACGGAGCAAGATTTGGGGTTTATGTGGCCTATGTGTATTATCTGAATCTTTTCAAAAAAATCAGATCGCTGGATGCGGCTTTTGTAATGCAAAACAGAATTCGCATTCCAAACATTAAAAAATATTCCTTGTTGTTCGGCTCCTATTTGAAACACACCTTCAACCTAATTTAAGCATGCCGAGCTCTCTGCTGATCATCCTCTTTTCTTCCTTTTTCCTTTCCTCCGGTATGGATGTAAAAACCATGTTCAACAAAGCTGTCAATGATGAAGACAAAACGATTGAGCTGCTCAACTTCCTCACACGCCAAAATCCCAAGCCGGGCGATATCAACTATGCCTACCTGGGTGCCGCAGAAACCCTGATGGGAAAGCACGCCTTCAACCCAATGAAAAAATTATCTTGGCTTGATAAAGGTCTGGCAAAACTAAATCAGGCGGTTGCTTACAACGCCAATCACCCTGTACCGCGCTATCTGCGAATCAGCGTTGAATCGCAAGTTCCACCCTTTCTTGGCAAAAGCACTCACCTTGCCGAAGACAAAAAAATATTGCTCGAACAATTGAAAATGCTGGCACAAAAAAAGGATTGTGCAACCCTTACAGATATCGGAAATGCCGTTTTATCACTCAAGGTTTACAACATTTCTGAAACTACTTTGTTAAAAGAGTTAATTAAACATTGTGCAACACGATAATGCTGCTGGTATGCGAAATCTTCAGGTAACCATCGACCAAAAATCCGGATTCTGTTTCGGTGTGGTTTACGCTATTGAAATGGCCGAAGAAGTCCTGAATCGTCAGGGATACCTCTATTGCCTGGGCGACATCGTTCACAACGATGAAGAGGTGGAGCGTTTAAAAAGACAAGGCCTTATCACCATCGACCACGAACAATTAAAGAACATCAAAAACGAAACCGTTCTTATTCGTGCTCATGGCGAACCTCCTTCCACCTACAGGATTGCTATTGAAAATAACATCACCCTTGTAGATGCAACCTGCCCTGTGGTTTTAAAGCTGCAAAACCGAATCAAAAAATCTTACGACAACAACGAAAATATTTTACTTTTTGGGAAAGAGGGTCATGCTGAAGTAGTAGGATTAATGGGACAAATCAACAATACCGGTCATGTTTTTGCCGATGTTGCCGAACTTGAAAACAAAAACATTTCAAACGAAATTACCGTTTACACACAAACCACCAAAAGCAAACAAAAATTTAAAGAAGTTACCGAATCGTTGCGTCAAAAAGGCTATGTGGTAAATGCCCATGATACCATTTGCACCCAAGTGGCCGACCGCGATGGAGAACTAAGAAAATTTGCCGTTCAATTTGATATGATTGTTTTTGTTTCCGGCAGCAAATCTTCCAATGGCAGAGTTTTGTTCAATGTTTGTAAGGAAGTAAATCCAAATACTTTTTTCGTTTCCAACATTCGTGATATAAACCCCGAATGGTTCCCACAGGGAGCCTCTGTTGGAATCTGCGGGGCTACCTCAACCCCCATGTGGCTGATGGAGGAAGTTAGAGATAGCCTGATCACGCTCTAATTCTTTCCTTTTTATTTCCGGTTGTTCTTACAGGCTTTATTTGCCTACCTTTGTGCGCCATTTTTTGCTATTTCACAATGAATAATTCTCAGGTTTCCGTTTCTGACATTACCATTCTTTTTGCCGGTGATTCGGGTGACGGAATTCAACTGGCAGGAACTCAATTTACCGAAACTTCTGCCTTGTTCGGAAACGATGTAAGTACCTTCCCCAATTTTCCTGCTGAAATCAGGGCTCCGCAAGGAACATTGCCCGGTGTGTCCGGATTCCAGCTGCACTTTAGCAGCCATCGTGTTCACACTCCCGG
>JBILVQ010000161.1:0-6965 GCA_044370375.1 Bacteroidia bacterium | reverse complement strand
AGTTTTTATTGGATAGAAATAATTCTCTAAAGCAAAATTACAATAATTTTTTATTCTGCCAACTTTTTCTCAAAAAAAAAAACATCACCCAAAAAATGATGGATATCGCTTTTTTTAATCAATTAATCCTAATAAAATCAACAATTAGCAAGTCTTCCAAAGACTACACATGATGGTACTTTTCTCCCTTCAAAACCGTTAACACCCTGTACAATTGTTCGCTAAAAATTAGTCGGACCAGCAAATGGGGAAAGGTTAAGCGACTCAGGGCAATTTGCTCATGGGCAATGGCATAAATTTTTTCGTCAAAACCATACGCCCCGCCACAAATAAAAACCAAACGTTTTTTTCCGCTGTTCTGCTTTTTTTGCAACCAAGTAGCCATCTCAACGGTACTAAATTCTTTGCCCTTTTCATCCAACAATATCACCTCATCGCCGGGCAAAATCTCTTTCAAAAGCAACGCAGCCTCCTTCTCTTTCAACAAACGCTCGTCTGTGGTTTTCACCGCTTTCGCACTGGGCAATACCTTCATCGAAAAATCTACATAATGAGATATCCTCTTTTCATAATCACGGGTCATGGCATCTACCCCCTCATGTCCCGTCTTTCCCAACATTAAAAAAATAATTTTCATGGCATTTATGGCGCGGTTTTTGGTGCAAGTTCAGCAATTATTATTACATTTGGGAATGAAGGTTCAACACAAGGCTGTCTTTTTTACGTTTTTATTATCGTCTTTGCTCGTCTTTGCCGATATTACCAACGATATCATGAGTGGCCTTAAAACCGGAAATGCAAAACTAATTGCCGGCTATTTTAACGCCACCGTGGAGTTAAACCTCCCGGGCAATGATGGTCTTTTCAGTAAAGCTCAATCAGAACTGTTGCTCAAAGACTTCTTTGTTAAATTCCCTCCTAAAAACTTTATCTTTAAGCATGACGGTACTTCTCAGGATGGTTCGCGCTTTAGTATCGGGGTTTTAGAAACTTCAGGAGGCAACTTCAGAACTTATTACTACCTCAAAAAAAATGGCGATTCCTTCCTCCTCAAAGAACTCCGCATTGAAAAAGAACGCTAATCCTCCTTCTCCCGCTTATTTAGAGGATAAACTCCTGCAACTCGCCATCGAAGAAGATCTTGGTCCTGGCGATTTTACCTCCCTTTCTTGCCTACATCCCACCAAAATTGGAAAGGCCACAATTACCGCAAAAGAAAACGGAGTGCTCTCCGGCATTGATGTAGCCGCAAAGGTTTTTGCCTTGGTCAATCCCGAAATTTCTTTTCAGCCAATGCTCAGCAATGGCGATGCTTTTCAAAAAGGCAGCATCATTGCCAACTTGGAAGGCCCGGAAGCTGCTATCTTAACCGCTGAACGTCCCGCCCTGAATTTTTTGCAAAGAATGTGCGGTGTAGCTACCCTTACCCACAAGGTTTGCGAACAACTAGCCGGTACCCGAACCCGTTTGCTCGATACCAGGAAAACTACTCCCGGATTTCGCTATTTCGAGAAAAAAGCAGTCCTTGACGGAGGAGGACTCAATCACCGTTTTGGCCTTTTTGATATGATTTTGATCAAAGACAATCATATCGACTTCTGTGGGGGCATTAGCGCAGCCATTCAATCGGCTCAAAATTACCTGCAACAAAACCAACTCGATTTACCCATTGAAGTTGAAACCAGAAATCTGGAGGAAGTGCAGGAAGCATTGAAAAATAAAGGCATTCAAAGAATCATGCTCGACAATTTTAGTCCCGAGGAAATTTCAAAAGCCCTTATCATCATTGACGGCAAGGTGGAAACAGAAGCCTCGGGCGGTATCAATATCGATAATATTCGCGCCTATGCCCAAACCGGTGTTGATTTCATCAGCATGGGCTTTATTACCCACTCTTATCGAAGCATTGATCTAAGTTTAACCTCCATCGCCTGAGGAAAATGTTGGGTTTCCTGAAAAAAATTCCTTTCGTCAACCAAACCTTGCTTTTTCTGGGACGTGTAACCTTGCCCGGTTTCGATGGCTTGAGCATTCGTTATGTTCTAAAATTTTTTATCGAAAGAGTGAACAGTGTTTCCATTGATATGCGCGCCTCTTCGCTCGCTTTTCGCTTTTTTCTGGCCATTTTTCCGAGTCTGATTTTTCTTTTCACCCTCATTCCCTATTTACCCATCGAGAATTTTCAGGAGGAATTATTGGTTTTGCTCGGCCAAATGCTTCCGCAGAATGTGTTTGAATCTACCAAAGAAACCATCGAGGATTTAATCACCAACAAACAAGGAGGCTTACTCTCTTTTGGTTTTATTTTCACCCTTTACCTTACCACCAACGGTGTAAATGCCATGATTCTTTCTTTTAATGATACCAGTCATTTAAAAGAAAAACGCTCAACCGTCAAAATCTGGCTTGTATCTTTACTCATGGTGTTCTTGTTAACACTTTTGTTATCCGTAGGCATTTCCCTTATTGTTTTTGGTGAAATCGCCATACAATTCCTGTTGAAGCATCAGTGGATTTCGGATGGTTTATCGCTTTATACCCTAAAAGCAGCCCAATGGATTGTCATGCTGGCCATGTTCTTCTTCAGCATTTCTATGCTTTATTATTTCGGACCGGCAAAGCATACCCGCTTTCGTTTTTTCTCGGCAGGTGCCAGCTTGGCCACTCTTTTCATCGTGATTGTTTCGCTTGGCTTTGCCTATTATGTGAACAATTTCGCCAACTACAATAAATTGTACGGCTCCCTTGGAACCATCATTGTTATCATGCTATGGATTTATTTTAACACCCTTGGTCTGTTAATGGGATACGAGTTAAACAATACCATTGCACAGGGTTCGGTAGAAAAATTGAACAAAACTGCTGAGGAATAATGCCGAATTTGAAGGGCAATTAGTACTTTAGCAGCATTGATTCATTCTGCATGAAAAAACATTTATTGCTGCTAATTTCCATCGTTGCTTTTACCATCACCGGCCAACTGGAAGCACAAGAGTACCGTTCTGCCGCTAATCCTCATTACTGGGCCAACAGAAAGCCATATCCCGGCTATTGGCAACAAGATGTGAATTATAAAATAAAGGCCAACATCGATGAGGTAAGCAATATCATTGAAGGTGATTTGCAATTGGAATATTTCAATAATTCTCCGGATACCCTCTCTGTTGTTTATTTCCATTTATACCAGAATGCTTTTCAGCCGGGCAGTTACCTCGATCATCTGCAAAAAGAAAATGGCGTTCGTCCGCGTTATGGCCGATACGAAGCAGAGAAAAAAGGAACAGAAGTTTTTTCGGTGAAAACGGGTAACGAAAGCCTTAGTCCGGAAATTGACAATACCATCATGAAAATAAAACTTCCGAAAGCTTTATTGCCCGGAAGTTCCATCACTTTTAACATTCAGTTTAAAACCTATTTTGATGTTGGAAATACCCGCCGCAGAATGAAGGTTTTCAATGCATCGGGCTACAAACATTATGACGGAGTGCATTGGTATCCGCGCATTTCCGTGTATGATCATAAGTTTGGCTGGGACACGCAACAACATTTGGGCAAAGAATTTTATGGTGATTTTGGGCAGTATGATGTTGAACTTACTTTTTCATCCAACTATGTGGTGGAAGCTACGGGTGAATTGCAAAACCAAAACGAAGTGTTTCCCGGTGACCTCCGTCAGCGACTAGACATTGCCAACTTTGCCAATAAACCTTGGGAGTCGAAAGCATCAGAGATTACACCCTACAACAAAGCCGAAAGAAAAACCTGGAAATACAAGGCCATCAATGTGCACGATTTTGCCTTTACCGCAGATCCAACCTACCGCATTGGCGAAGTGGAATGGAATGGCATTAAAATGATTGCTGTGGTGCAAGAAGGACATGCTTCCAGATGGCAAAACGCTGCTGCTTACACAGCCAAAGTTGTGGAAACCTATTCCCGCGATTTTGGCATGTACCTCTATCCCAAAATGGTGGTTGCCGATGCCCGCGATGGAATGGAATATCCAATGCTGACCCTGGATGGTGGTGCTGACCCGGATTACAGAGGCTTGTTTGCCCATGAGATAGGTCATAACTGGTTCTTTGGAATGGTGGGCAACAATGAGACCTACAGGGCCATGATGGATGAAGGATTTACGCAATTTCTCACCTCCTGGGCACTTGAACACCTGGATGGAGATACCCTTCCGGCAAGCAGTCCGAAAGGCTTTTACCTGAAACGATTCAAGAAAAGAGATTTAACCCGCGAAAGCAGGGTTTACAATGCTTACATGAATGATGCGATTCGTGGTAACGATACACCCTTGAACGTGCACAGCGATGACTTTAACGGAGCTCTTGGTCATGGCGGTGGATACAGAAATGTTTATTACAAAACAGCCAGCATGTTGTACAACCTGCAATACGTTTTGGGCGATGAACTTTTTCTTGCGGCCATGAAAAATTATTTCAACCAATGGAAGATTTGTCATCCTTATCCGGAAGATTTTCGTGAGAGCATCATTCGCTACACCAAGGTGGATTTAAACTGGTTTTTTGATCAATGGATTGAAACCACCAAAACCATCGATTACAAAATTGTTTGTGTAAAAAATAAGGGAAAGAAAAAACAAACGCTACGCATTGAAAGAAAAGGAGAAATGCAAATGCCCCTTGATTTAACCATTGTTTGTAAAAACGATTCTACTTACAATTTTCATATTCCCAATACGGAGTTTGTAAAAAAGCACAGCGGACAAACCCTTGGAAAGTGGCTTGGATGGGGCAAGTTAAAGCCTACCTATACGGCAGAATTAAATTTGGGCAGCAAAATAAAATCTGTGCAGATTGATACCAGCGGTCGATTGGCTGATACAGATTTGCGCAACAATCAATGGCCAAGAAAAACATCTTTTGCGTTTGATTCAAGGGTTATCAATGCTCCTAACCGCTTTCAGTATGAGTGGTTTGGCCGTCCCGAAGTATGGTGGAATGCCTATGATGGATTAAAAGCCGGTATCCATTTGAACGGAAACTACATGAACCATAAAAACATTTTTGAAGGAACCTTTTGGTTTAATTTTGGTTTGGTTCAGAATGTTGATTCAGCGCTGGTTCCCATCAATGGCTATGACGCCTTTTCTTTCAACATCCAATACGATACGCCCATCAAAGCAGGCGGAAAAGATGTAAGACTCAAAACCAAAATCAGAAATTTAGACGGACTGCAACTGTATCAATTGGGTATAGAAAGGTTATTGCCATCTCAGAAAACCAAATGGTATGCCTATGTAAAGAGTATGTACAGAAAAAACGCCAACGACTTGCAGTATTTGTTGTATCAGAATCAATGGATGGCCGACCGCTGGAACAATACGTTGAATGTAGGTTTAGAGCACAATTATGCATACAGTAAAGGCACAGGGAAAATTAATTTAAACCTGAGGACAGCGGCACCTTATTCCGACTATTCCTATTCGCAAATCACCTTTACGGTGGTGAACAAAAACCGCTTGGGTAAATTCGATTTCAATAGTCGTACTTTTTTACAATTGGGCTTTGGCAGCAACACACCGCTTGAGTCGGCTTTGTATGCAGCCGGAGCAAATCCTGAAGAGTTAATGGAAAACAAGTACACCCGAAGTATTGGTTTTATTCCCGGAGAATGGGCAGGATATGGCAACATGTTTAATCATTTTCATCACAGTGGAGGCATGAATTTAAGGGGCTATTCGGGATATTTAATGCCGGTGTACAATCAATATGATTTACAGGAAAATGCCTTTACCGTTCCTTCGGGCGCAGCAGTGAATTTAGAGCTGGCCTTTGATCGTTTGCTGAATATCAGGAAGCCGAAAATCCATGAGACCTTTGATTTCGACAGTTACTTATTTACCGATGCAGGTTTAATGGGCATTGGAAATTTAAAGCAATATCAAAACAATGATTGGATGGGGAATTTGCTGCGGGTAGATGCAGGATTTGGCGCCTCATTGAGCATAAAAAAATGGGGAGGAATTCAGAAAGTTAGTCCGCTCACCATCCGTGCCGACTTCCCTGTTTTTGTGAATGCAACGCCCTTTCTTGAAGCCACCAATTTCGCCTTCCGTTGGTTGATTGGTGTTTCTAAAACTTTTTAATTGAAAGGAAAACTAGGTGAAAGGGATTCGCATTTCAAAATGCAATAAACTGTATCATTCAAAGGCCAACCCTAACCGATTAAACTACCTTCTGCTCCCGCTATCAATCAGCCGATTGCGTTGCCTACAAATAATTCAAAACCATCAGGCCTTCTCAATCGTAGCTTCCAAACCACGTTGGTTCAACGCCCTCTTTTTGGGAGCCAATCGTTCATAGGAGTCGTGCTTCACATCGCACTTGCCCTTGTAATGAACAATAAATGCGCATTGTTCAGCCTGCTCGGGCTCATGACTGCAAATTTCAATCAAAGAATCAATGACATGATCAAAAGTGTTTACATCATCATTGTGTAGAATCAATGCAAACCTATCCTCGGTCATTTCTTCTACCATTACATCTTCCTCTTCCCACTGAAAAGGGGCCGGTTTAGAAAATTCAATGTTCATGATCTATTTGTTTTGAATGATTTGTGCCGCTTCTTCAATGCTAATGCGTTTACCTTTATACAAGGCAATAACAAAAGCATCAGGAATGCCTTCGGCAGCAACGGTCTCCTTCAATCTTTGCGCCTCTTCCCTGCTGCTGAAATTACCCAATAAGTAAATCGTTAATCCGTCTTCAGATTTCATATTGCTGATTCCTTTTCCTGCCATGGCCAAAAATTTATTCAGCACCTCTACCGGAACTTCATTGCGAAATGCTCCCAATTGTACTTTAAAAAACAATTGACTTACATCCGCTTTGGCTACCTGATTGCTACTGCCTTTTTGGGTCACATCAATTTTGGGCGTTTCCGTTGTTTTTGAAGCTCTCTCTTCTTGAACAACTTTGCCTCCAACCTTTAAC
>JBILVQ010000160.1:0-6980 GCA_044370375.1 Bacteroidia bacterium | reverse complement strand
CCACCTTGTGTCCATTGAGCTTCACTTTTGGCAAACACAGATAAAAAAGCCAACAAAAAAAGTAGTTTTTTCATTTTTTTTGAGAATAATAAATTAAGTGCAGAGAAAAGCTCTGCACTTAATTTGGTTAATAGAATTTTACTGTTTCACAAACTTAACTGCCTTCATATTTCCCTCAGCGTCACTTAATTTTATTAAGTATAATCCTGAGTTTAATGAAGCCAAATTAATTTTGATAATGCCAGAAGAAACCATTGAACTTTGTTGATATACAAGCTCACCGGTGATGTTATTGATTTGTATTAACAAAGGATTTTGGTCTTTGCAATTTATCAAAAGATTTAATTCTTCGCTAACAGGGTTGGGGTAAACACGGAATCCAAATTCATCCTTTACCTTTTCCACTTTTAAATCATCAGTAACCACCACCGGTGGATAACCAAAATCACTCAAGGGGCGGGTGAAGCAGGAGAGCCCACCTGTCCCCAACCATAGTTTGTTGTCGAAAATCGTCATATTGCATGCATTGTTCATATAAGGGTATTGATAGAATCCCGGACTTGCTTCATAAACGGGAAGGTTATCACTTATATCTGTAAAAACACCTGGTTGATTTACATTCATTTTATGCACCCCCACTCTAAAGAAATTGGAAACAAAAAGTAAAGAATCATAAGCTGCAATACCTGGGTCGTTGCCTTGTCCAATAAATGGATCAAGGTTTCCGGTAATATTACTTGTTATTCCTATGCTATCAATGGTCATGTGGATGCTTTGGTCTGTGGCTGAATAAATGTATGGCCCTGCTGCAGCCATTTGTTGAAAGACATCGGTCGTTGACCCAAATTGGGTCCAGTTTGCACCCAAATCAGAACTAACTAACATTTTTGGGGAACCGGCACTGTAAAGTTTTCCATTATGGAACAGTAAATCATAAGTAGTTGTTGCACCCGGAAAGTTTGAAATGGAAAAACTATTACCTCCATTGGTGCTGATGTACGGACCGCTAGGTGTTCCTGCAATAATGGTGTCTCCAAAAACTTCTATATCATAGACATAATGGTAATTGCCAGGTTGTGTTGCAGGTAGGCCACTAAGATTTTGCATCCATGTTTGTGCCGAATCATTTGAAATCCAAATCCCGGAGTTGGTAGCGGCATAAAATTTTTGGTTTTGGTATTTTAGGGAATTGGAAATATTTCCACTAATTGTTCCAAACGTAAATGGTTCATCTAATAAATAATAGGATGCATCGTCATCTACTGAATAGCATCCAGCTGCACCCCCATCAAAGAATAATTTCGAATCTTGGAAAGTACTAAAGCCAGAGACAGTAGAAGTTCTTATTCCATTAATTTTATTCCACGTTTGACCTGAGTCAATTGAAAAAATTGAATGAGTGTACATTGCTTTACTTGCAATGATTTCTGCTCCAAAGAATACCTGATTAATACCAGAAGAAATGGCAACAGGAAATTGTTGATTTAAATTTGAATACTCAAATTGTAAAGAATTAAAATTGAACTCTTGTGCACCTGTTGTTCTATTTGCAATTAGTTTATTATTCGCAAGAGTAATACTAGGAATGCTGTAGATTCCAGGAAGGCCATTTACCAGGTACCACTGAATGCTGCTGCTCGCAGAATAATAAATTTGATTGGAGACATTATTACAGAATAAAAAACCATTGAGAATTTCTAAGTTTGCAATATTGACCGATGCAAGGCCATTATTAGCGATAATCCAATTTTGACCAAGGTCGGATGAATAGTATAGGCCAGTTTGTGTTCCGCAAAAAATAATATTTTGAATAGAATCAAATAGAATACTTCTGATATTAATTGGACTTCCAGGTAGCAATGTCCAAGAAATCCCCTCATCAATTGATTTGTAAATTCCGTTATCTCCTGTGGAAAAAAGAATATCATTGTTTGGCAACAAAACCAGACTATTGTTTTTAATGGTGATGCCAACACCAAACAAACCTGCATTTGATTGATTCCATGAATTTCCAAAATCATTTGAGATATAAATGCCATCAGAGCTGGAGGCTATTATTTTAGAATTAATAGTGACTAAATCACCAAAAAAAATAGCTGGAGTTGTTTCAATTCTTGACCAAGATTCACCATCATTAATTGATTTATGAATTCCATATGAGGTAAAAGCAATTAAAAAGGAATCTAAATAAAAAACTTGAAAAGGAGGAGATCCATCATTGCCATTTTGGCTCCATTGCCCTTCGCTTTTGGCAAATACACAAACCAAAGTCAACAAAAAAAGTAACTTTTTCATTTTTTGAAAATTGTAAAACAGGTGAAGTGTTTAAATCTTCACCTGTTTTGGTTAATAAAATTTTACTGTTTCACAAACTTAACTGCCTTCATATTACCCTCAGCGTCACTTAAATTTACTAAGTACAATCCAGGGTTTAATGAAGCCAAATTAATTTTTAGAATACCCGATGAAACCATTGAGCTTTGCTGGTAAACAAGCTCACCGGTGATGTTATTGATTTGTATTAACAAAGGATTTTGGTCTTTGCAATTTATCAAAAGATTTAATTCTTCGCCAACAGGGTTGGGATAAACCGCAATTTGTGGTTCATTGCTCAATACTGTTCTAATGCCTTTTTCGGCCTTTGCTAAAATTGGTATTTGGGCAATGGCCAAGGGTCTTGTTTGGTGCAAAGCATGAATGTAATATTGTTGTATTAATACACTTCTTTCTAATTGCAAGGCCGTTTGGTCCCAGGCTTCAATTTCAGAATAACTTACCGGCTCAATTAAATGGTTGACCAATCTTTGATGAACCAATTTCCATTCTTGCAATTCTAAATTTGTGGGATTAAAACTGCTAAGTAGGTTTTTCGCCAATAAAAAGTCTTTTTGGTGAATCGCATTTTTCAATTGCAAGGCTGTTCTTCCAAAATCTGACAAGTTAGTGAGGGGATTTAACAAGGCGTAAGCTTCATTAAATTTTATGGGGTTATTATTTAAAGTAGTAACACCCAATAAAAAATTGGCTTCCTGGTCGGCCTCAGCATTTGATAATCCAGATAGGTTTTGCGTAACTTGTGTTTTAAGTTCAAACCTACCTTCACTCCATCCTTCATAAACATTGTTTGAATCTAGTTCTACAGGCAAACATAGGGTAAAAGTATTGGTCATTTGCGCTTCATTTCCTGCATTTCCGGGATAGTCGGAAATTTGAGTACCGCAACTTGCCGTTGAATGCAAAATATCAAGAGAATCTATTTGAACACCATAACCAAAGTTGCTTTCTGTGGCTTTTATTCCGTAGTCGTAAATAGACCTTACATTAGCATTGGACGTATGTATATCGGTGGAATAACCATTTCCGTTGTTGTTGCTAACAAACGAATTTCCTGGGCCTGATTGCATTCCGTGACCAATTACATATAAACCAATTTCATGGTAATTGTACATGAAATTGTTGGTGAAAATATTTTGGGTCACATCCACCGTGTCGTTTTGCACTCCTTGAACTATAACTGCGTAGTTGGTTTCAAAAATGCAATTGGAGCGTATTTTGGAGTTTCCAATATAATCAAAACCTGCCTGGTCAACAAGAAGCCAAATACCATTGGGTAGGTATTCATCAGAAATCCTACCGTTCAGCGAATTGCATGATATATTAATCAGTGAATTATCAGCAAAAATGCCATTCTGAACAAAGTTATTGATTTTTGTTTTCATATAGATAGATATTAAGGGATGAACGAATTAAATACCAACAGCACTAGCTTTTCTAAAACAAATATAGGAATGTTTTTTAATTCCACAATTTTTTTTTTGAGTTTTTATGGATTCTGAGTTTTATGCATTTATTTTGACTTTGAATAAACGAAAGCTAATTTTCTATCTATAAAATTCTTTTCCAGAGCTGTAAGATTTATTGTTTTAATTACCTTTATGGAAAGTTGAACTATTTGCCTATTTTTATCAACCCAATATTACATGCATAGCCCAATGTCCTTCAAGTATTATTTTAAATGCTGCTTTTTTGTTTCATTGGTTGTTTTCCTTTGGGCAGGTATCACAAATTCCTACGCCCAATCCTCCTCAGCCCTTTACAAGCAAGGCAAGGAATTGGTCCGCCAGCAAAAGTTTCCTGCGGCTATTGAAAAATTTACGGCCGCCATTCAATTAAAACCCGATTATCTGGATGCCTACTCCGCACGTGCATCTTGTTACCTCCAGCAATTGAATTATGAAAAGGCCTTGCCCGATTTTGAGCAAGCCATGAAATTGCAACCCAAAAAATCTGAGTGGTGCCTTAAAGCAGCCGATTGCTATTTCCAACTCAAAAAATACCCCGAAGCAAAATTCCTTTACCGCAAAATGGATGAGCAATATTTGGAGGTCAACGAATACGCTATCGAACAACTTGTTTGGTGCGATATTTATGGCCGCGAATTCGAAGAAGCCATCAAACGTAGCTCCGAAGCCCTCAACGATTTTAAGGAAAATGATTATTTCTATTTCCTCAAAGGTGTTGCCTACGATAGTCTTCAGAATTTTCAATTGTCTATTTTAACCTATCAAAAAGGAATTAAAATTGCCCTCGATAAAGACAAAAAAAATGCCGCCCAACAACTTCGGCTCAAACCCTATTTTTATAATCTCGCCCTGGCGCAATATCAGTTGTTTCAGTTCGATGAAGCCCTCAGCAGCATCAACAAGGCCCTTTCTTTTGATGCCAATGATGCAAAAGTTCATTTCCTCAAAGGCCTCATTCAAGCGCAGCGTGCCGAATACAATGATGCGCTTAATTCTCTCGATCTTGCCGTAAAAATTGATTCTACCAATCTGCAGTTTTTTGTAAGCAGGGCAGGAATTCTTAAACGCCTCAGTCAGTTCAACAAGGCCATCCAAGAATATAGCAAAGTCATTAATGCCAGTGATACCGCCTTTTCCATGCTCGTTGCCAGGGCACAATGTTTCGAAAGCATTGGTAAATACCAAGAAGCACAAAATGATTATGAGCAGGCTGTCAAAATTGCCGGACCAAGAAAAAAAGCCGAGTTGCAAGGCTCTATGAACCGCCTTAAAAACAGATTGTACGAAGCCAACCGCGAACAAAATCCTCCCGAAATTCTGTTGAAGTCGCCTGAAATGACCGGTAAAGACCAAATATTGGTGCCAAAGTCTTATGAGTTTATTGAATTGAGCGGTATCGTTCAAGACCAAAGTTTTATCAAATCTATTTCAGCAGATGGGGTAGAAGGTGATTTTTCCCGCGATTCGCTCAACCCTAAATTCAAACTCTTGCTGAATATTCGTGATAAGGATGCCATTACCCTCGTTGTGGTAGATGTTTACTTGAATCAGAGTACCATGCAGCTGCAATTCAATAGGAAAGAAAGAAATCCACCTACGGTTAAATTGTTTATCCCAGCCTCCGAATCCCCCCGCGAAATTTATTTCGACAAAAGCCATGATCCTGTGCTGAACATCGATGGAAAGGTGGACGATGAAAGCTATATTACCGAAATTTCCATCAATGGCATAAAGGCAGTATTCGATTTGGGACAAATCAATCCGCTCTTTAACGTAAAGGTAGATTTAAGCCAATCCGATTCTGTCAACATTCAATTGAAAGATGAACATGGTAATGTTGCTACCTATCATTACAGCCTCAACGACAAGGAAGCACGGTCTATTCAAAACAATCCCATGGGCCGTACTTGGTTTGTTTTTATTGAAAATTCCAATTATGTAGAGTACGAAAGCCTAGAAGGACCGGCCAAAGATGCTGTTATCATCAAATCGGCTTTGAATGATTATCGTTTCGAAAACAGGATTACCAAAAAGGACATGACCTATGCCGAAATGGACCGTTTTTTCAGGGTTGAACTCCGCGATTTGGTGAAGCAGCAACAAGTAAATTCTTTGCTCATTTGGTTTGCCGGTCATGGGCGTTATATCAATGAAAGTGGTTATTGGATTCCCGCAGATGCAAAAAAGAATGATGAAGCCACTTTTTTTCCTATCTCTAATTTGAAAGGCTATCTGATGAATTATGCCAAATCACTCGAGCATTTGTTGGTTGTTTCTGATGCCTGCGAGTCCGGTGCCGCCTTTTATACCGAGGTTTCTAACCTGGTGTCGAGCACTAAATGTAACAATCCGCTGGCCAAAGCCAAGTCTTCCCAAGTGTTTTCATCCACCTCAACCGAAAAGGCCTCCGATAATTCCATCTTTGCCCAAACCTTTGCTTCCGCATTGCTTGGTAATCCTAATCCCTGCATGTCCATCTTCGAAATCAATAAAATTGTTGGTGCTGCCGTTGAAAAAAATCAACGCCAACGCACACGTTTCGGTAAAATTGGCGGACTACCCAACGAGGGCGGCACTTTCCTGTTTGTTAGGGTAGAAAGAGAGTAATTATTCTTGGTCATTAAAACTGCCTTCTGCAATAACCATTCAACCCTTTTTTGCTGCTTTCATTGGTTATCGAACCCATTTAAATTTTAAATCCTTTTTGTCGCTCTTCCCAAGATTGGGTTTCTGCATGTAAAAGGGAGGCTAAAAAAATTCCCTTCCTATTTTAACTATTCTCCTTACCTTTACCATCGTAAAATTTGTTCCCATGATTCAGTCTATCCTTTTAGGATTTCTCGGAGGCCTCGGTGGAGGTGAGATTTTTTTAATTATTGCCGTTGTGCTTCTTTTTGTGGGTGGAAGAAAAATTCCTGAACTCATGAGAGGTCTTGGCAAAGGGGTTAAAGAATTCAAAGACGCTTCAAAAGGTGGCTCCGAAGAAGAAACTTCAAGCCCCGAGAAAAAAGCCTAAGTTTATTTTCTGTGGAAATTCCTAAGTCCTTGTTGGCCCTGCACCAGGGCTTCAATAGCGGTGCCTTCAATTGCGAAAGTTTGGTTCGCCATTACTTAAAACAAATTGAGCAGCAACAACACCTCAATGCCTTTCTCGAAGTGTTTGCCGAAGAGGCCACC
>JBILVQ010000159.1:0-7027 GCA_044370375.1 Bacteroidia bacterium | reverse complement strand
GAAATGCACTGGCTTTGGGTGGCGGAAGTCCGGAAGGCATTGCCCGTCAGTTCATCAGCGATTACCTGAAAGATTTCGAAATTCCACTGCAAGATTTGGTATTGCAAAGCAGCCCGGTTTCAAAGCGCTTTCAATACATCCACTTCTATCAGCAATACAAAGGTTTGCGTGTTTTAAATTCACATTTAATGCTAAAACTCACCTTAAACAATGAATTGATTCAATTTGGTTGTGATGTTTTTTCCGACATACAACTAAATCCACAAGCAACCATTGCGCTTACAACGGCTGAAAATTCGGCCAAAGCTGGTATTACTGAAACCATATCGTCCATTGAATCCAACAGCAACGATTTGTTTGTTTTACCCATTCCGGATGGTCACAAAAATGTATATCACTTGGTGTACAAAATAGTGGTGAACACGGCCAAAGGATCCGACGGAATTCCCGGTCAATGGGAATGTTTGGTAGATGCTCATAAGGGAACCTTGTTGAGTCGTAAGAATAAAATTGTGCATGTTGAAGCTCCGGATGTAACGGTAAATGCAAATTTATATCCTACCCATTTATACAATCCAACACAAACCCTGCCTTTGATGAATTTAAAAATCACAGAAGGCGGAAACACTTATTATACCGATGCCACCGGCCTTTTGCCGCTCAACAACAGCACAGCACTTACCATGAATGTATCGTTGGAAGGTAAATGGGCAAAGGTAATTACGAATGGTTCAACACCTTCCTTTACAGCTACGGTAAATCCGGGTTCCAATACATTGAGTTTTGATAATGATGCCACCATTCAGGAAAGATGTGGCTATTATCATGTGAACTTAATTCATGATTACATGCGTTCGTTTTTTACCACTTGGGACGATACACAATCACCCAATATGGACAATGCTTTGCCCACCAACATTGACCTTACCAGTGGTAATTGCAATGCCTTTTACAATGGCAATTCCATCAATTTTTATGCATTGGCCAATGGCTGTAATAATCTTGCCCAGGCGGCCGATGTGGTGTATCACGAATATGGTCATGGCATTAGCGATAAGTTTTACCAGTGGCAAGGAAGCAGTTTCAATAATGGAGGAATGGGCGAGGGATATTCTGATATTTGGGGATGTGCCTTAACGCAAAGTCCCTTGTTGGGAGTTGGTTTTTCAACCACTGATCAGGATCCTATCCGCAGGTATGATATCAATCCGAAAGTTTACCCACAGGACATACAAGGCGAAGTGCATGCAGATGGCGAAATCATTGCCGGAGCGTGGTGGGATGTAAGTGTAGCCTTGGGCATTCCCTTTATGATGGATTTGTTTACAGAAACGCATTATGCATTGGTGACCGGGCCGGATGGAACCGAAGGACAAGTGTATTATGATATTTTAATTGAAGCCTTGCAGGCCGATGATATTCCGGCCAACGGTGGCGACAACAACTATTGCAACGGAACACCCAACGGAAATGTGATAGCACAGGCCTTTGCCAATCATGGCATCACCTTGGTGGCTGCTACCAACTTGGCCCATCAACCGCTGATGGCAGCAGCGCCAAACAACGGCATCACCATCTCAACAACTGTAACCAATATTCCATCCGCTTGTGGATTTTCTAGCGCCTTTGTAAAGTATAGAACGGATGATACATCGCCATGGCAATTGGTTCCGCTGACATCCACCAATAACCTGATTTATGAAGGAAACATTCCTGCACAACCTGCTGGAACAATTGTTCGATATTTTGTCGGATTGCTTGATAACAACTCCATTGAAGCCAACATTAAACCTGCAGGAGCCAATCTTACGAATGATGTAAACATCCCCTATTACGTTTTGGTAGGATATGATTTGAAAGACATGGATGATTTGGATAACAACGCCTTTAATGGTAACTGGACCTCAGGAGCTGCGGGTGACGATGCCACAACAGGTATTTGGGATTACTCAGGCTTTATCATTCCATCCTTTATTGATGCTGCCAATCCTGCCTCGATGGTGCAGCCGGGAGACCAACATACACCTGGCGGAACCTTTTGTGCCTTTACCGGAAATGCAGGAACAGCACAAGATCCGGCTGGTACAGCCGATGTGGATGGTGGTAAAACTACCTTGATCTCCCCTCCTTTTGATGCAACCAACATTGTTGATCCGGCATTTACCTATTATCGTTGGTTTAGTAACGACCAAGGAGCTACGCCTAAAACCGACTTTTGGCAAACTTTTATTTCGGGCGATGGCATCAATTGGGTACCCATTGAAAATACGCTGACGGCCGATCATAGCTGGAGGATGTTTGCTTTTAAAATAAGCGATTATACAACACCTACAGCTGCTATGAGAATGAAGTTTATTGCTGAAGATGCCAATGACGGAAGTTTAATTGAAGCGGCCATTGATGATTTAACTTTATGGGGTGTTGATCCAACGGCATTGAAAGAAAACAAATTAAACAATGGCATCAGCATTGCACCCAATCCGGCCAATGAAATAGTTTTTGTGGGCTTTGAAGCACAATCCAATCAAAACTATACCATAAGCATCACAAACGCGGTGGGACAGGTGGTTTACGCTAGGGAAGAAAAAAATCTTTCCGGCGGACATCAAAAACTAAGCATTCCAACAGAAAACCTTGAAGAAGGAATTTACTTTTTACAATTAAAATCCGTTAATGAACTTCAAGTAGTAAAATTGAATGTTTCACGGTAAATAATAAAAAACAAACCATTAAAAAAGGGCGGTGATGAACCGCCCTTTTTTGTTTTGGTCCTGAAACAACTTGTTCAAAAAAAATTTCCCTAATGTGTATTGAAAACGGTCATTAACACCTTATCAATTCTTACTCCATCCATGTCCATTATTTCAAAAGAATAGGTAGTATGAGTCACCTTGTCACCCGCCTTGGGCATGGCTTTCAGCTTCCAAAGCATAAAACCTGAAATAGTGGTATAATTAGCAATATCATCCTCAATAATTTCTTGCTGAAAAAATTGATTCAATTCATAAATCAATGTTTTTCCATCCACTAAAAAACTACCATCCTCTCTTTTCACCACCATTAACTCATCCTTTTCATCCTCATCAGGCAAGTCGCCAACAATGGCTTCAATTAAATCGTGCAACGTTACAATACCTTTGGTAGAACCGAATTCATCCAAGACAATGGCTAGGTATTGTTTCTGACTTTTAAACACATTCAAAATCTTAAAGGCGGGTGTACTTTGTATGACGAAGATGGGAGGATTCATGATATCAGCCAATGTAAATCCTTCTTTCTTATAGTTCGCCAAAAAATCGCGGATGGTTATCATCCCTTTCACCTGATCGATTCCTCCCTTACAAACCAGGAACTTGGAGTGGACACTTTCGCGCAATTTATTGAAAATAACATCGGGAGCATGATCAAGATTTATCCATTCAACCTCACTACTATGGGTCATTAAGGACTTAGCTGTTTGGTCGGTAAAGGAAAAGAGATTATGGTGGACTTCGCTTTCTTCCTTTTCTAAAATTCCCTGTTTACGAGCCGCTTTAAGCATAAAGCGCAATTCGTCTTCACTGAGGGCTTCCTCCTGATTCTCTTTAATTCCAAAAAATTTAAGAATCACTGTGGTACTAAACGACAACAGTTTTACAAAGGGAAAAGTTAAAAGGGTAAAATATTTTATAACCGGAACACAGAACAAGGCAATGGGTTCTGCATTACTCATGGCAATGGTTTTAGGCACCAATTCACCAATGACAATGGAGAAATAAGTGATGCTGCCAATAACGGTAACCAGGGCAATTAAATGGTGATAGGCGGAGAGGAATTGAAAGCGCGACAAGAAGTTTTCCAAATCATCTGTTAAAGTAACACCGCCATAGGCACCGGAAACAATCCCGATAAGGGTAATACCTACCTGCACCGAAGACAGGAAATTTTCGGGATTCTCAAGCAGTTGCAAAACAATTTTTGCGCGGGCATGTCCCTCGGCAGCCAACTGTTCAATGCGTGTTTTTTTCACCGAAACCAAAGCAATTTCTGAGAGGGCGAAAAAACCGTTTAAGAGGGTTAGAATGAAAATGATAAATATCTCCATAGCACAAAATTAGTGGATAAATAGCATGCAGGTTATATGTTAGGTAACAGAATTGATGGGATTAGCTCAAAATAGGTGAATAGCTTCGATAATATTTGCTTTAAACTAATTTTAATGCGTTTTAATCACCTCCCGCAGCCATTCAAGCGCCTTCTCACGATCCGTAAAAATTTTGGTCTTCATGGCCGGTTTAATTACGCGCATGTAAAAATTACCAACCAAACGATGTCCTAAATTCTCAATCAACAAAGCTTTGGCTATCGCTTTATCCGAATAATCTTTCGCAGAAATCAATTGCATCGCCTCTTTTGAAATGGTGGTCAAACCTCCGGTGCTTACCAAAACAACATATTGATTCCCTCCCGATAATTTTAAATTCGCCTCCCGGATTTGATGAATATCTGCTACATCAATATGATGCCCCGTAAGGATATTGTCCTCAATGATGCCCGGCTCCAACGCTTTAATGCTGCATCCAGCAACCAATATTTCTGTCGATTCTGGCATTAATTTGTGAAGTTTATGTTCTAAATCGGCCAATTCAGGAATACTGTTTCAAGTCAAATATAATAATTCTTTTAAAACCTAACCTTGTTTAATTTAATTTTCATAATTTCGTTTAAAATAAAATCTCATCACATGAAAAAACTATTACCTGTTATTACAGGATTGATGTTTAGTTCAATGGTTTCTTTTGCCCAATACTGGCAAATTCCTAACCCTAATGCCAACACCAATCCCGGCGGACTCAACGTGGATACTGAATACCCGGTGGGTGGAGGTTTGGCCGCAACATGGACTACCATTCACGGTCCATCTGCATCTCCCGCATGGTCAACACAACAAACACTGCCATTCACTTTTTTGTTTAATGGAAATACCGTAACTGATTTCAAGGTTTCTAACAGCGGTGTCCTTACCTTCGATGTGGCCACTGCCCTACCCGCACCTTCCTTTACCCGTGCAGCACTGCCCAACGCCTCTATTCCCAATAATTCCGTTTGTATATGGGGTTTGGGTGGTATTGGTAGCAACGACAATGTGGTGCGTAAGGTTTTTGGAACCGCCCCTAACCGTCAGTTGTGGATTTTCTTTACCTCTTATGGCTACGGAACCGTTGCTTCTGATGGTACCAATTATTGCTATTGGAGTATAGTGCTGGAAGAAACCACCAACCGCATTCATATTCTAGATCAAAGAAGCAATGGCTTTGCCGGTACTGCCAAAGTTTCTGCCGGTGTCCAAATTGATGCCGCTACTGCCTATTCTGTTGCTACTTCTCCCGACCTGGAACCGCTTGCAGGAACAGACCCAACTCCAGTAGATAATTCCTACTATACTTTCGTACAAGGAACACAACCGGCTTTCGATCTTTCTGTAACAGAAATTACTACCAGTCCATATTTATCTCAAGGAAATGTTACGGTTACAGGAACCATCAAAAACTATGGTACTACAACTATTTCCTCTATGGACATCAATTATAAAATTGATGGTGGTTCAGCCGTTACTTCAAATTTAACCGGATTGAGCATTGCAAGCGGAACTACATACTCTTTTAGTCACCCTACTCCTTGGAATGCAACCATCGGAAGCCACAGCATTCAGGCCTATGCTTCCAACCTGAACAATGGCAACGTAGATGCCAACCCTGGCGATGATGCACTTACCAAATCTGTATCTGTAATGAGCGAATTGGTAACCCGTTTGCCCTTGTTCGAAATCTTTACATCATCTACCTGCGGACCCTGCGCGCCAGGCAATACCAATTACCACTCTATTGTTGATTTGCGCCCGGCCGCTGAATTTGTAAGCATCAAATACCAACAAGATTTCCCCGGTACAGGTGATCCATACACCACTACCGAAGCCATCAACAGAAGGTCCTCTTATTATGCCATTAATTCTATCCCAAGAATGATGATTGACGGTGGCTGGAACAGCAATGCAACCGCATTTTCCAATGCCTTGTACGATGCATCCATCCTAAAACCTGCTCAATATAAATTAAACGGTACTTGGTCCATCAATGGCAACAGCATCAATTGCAAAGTGAAATTCTCTCCCTTGTTTAACGACAGCGGTTCTAAATTGCGCGTTGCCATCCTCGAAGGAACAACCTTTCAAAATGTTGCTACCAACGGTGAAACAGAGTTTGAACATGTAATGAAAAAAATGTTACCCAACGAAACAGGCTCTACGGTTCCGGTGGTTGCCATCGGTGCATGGGACTCGCTTTCTTTTAATTATACCTTCCCCGGAAGTTATCGCCTACCAGCCGATGGAACGACTGCCAACCGCATCAACACGGCTACTGAACATAGTGTAGAAGAATTCACCGATCTTTATGTTATTGCTTGGGTACAAGGTGCTGATAAAACTGTTTTTCAAGCCGCAAACCTCACCAAAGTAACCAGCACCGGCATTGAAGCCATGAGCCATACCGTACACTCCGTTGAAGTGTTCCCTAATCCTACTGCCGATTTCATCAATGTAAATATCAGCATGGATCAACCAGATGCCATTGCTGCTACACTGGTTGACCTTGAAGGAAGCATTGTGGAAAGTACCGTTCAACGCCTTAACGGTGGTAAAAACAACATTCGTTTTAACGCTTCCAACCTGGCAAACGGTATTTATAATGTAATGATTTTCGACTCCAAAGGAAATTCTGCTGTTCACAAAGTTGTGGTTCAGCACTAAAATTCTAGCGAATTTTTTCGCAAAAAAAACTCCGTTCATCCCGAACGGAGTTTTTTTTTAGTACCTTGTCCTAAATGCCAACATGAGGTGTTAAAGTAAACTTCCTTTCAGCTTTTCAGCTTACCATTGGCCTTGCACGAAAAAGCATTAAACGGCAAGCGTGATTTTTCTGCTATCGAAAAAAAAGTAGTCATCAAACAAGACCTTACCGCAGCGGTGAGCAAATGCTTGGGCGACCAA
>JBILVQ010000158.1:0-7030 GCA_044370375.1 Bacteroidia bacterium | reverse complement strand
GCGCTGCAGAAACCTTCTGCTTATGAGATTCAGCAGGCACCCGAATGGGCGAAGGAAATGTATGCCGAACATCCCAATGTTTTTAGGGTAGAAAGTTTGTATAAAGCTTATTTCGCAACACAAAAGTTTGAAAAATCTTTTCATACACAATACTATAAACGTTGGCGCAAGGCTATTGCCAACCAAATAGATGCCAATGGTTTTGTGCTTCCGCTCAGTTTACAAGAGCAGCTAAACCTTGACAATGAGTATCAACTGAAGAGAAATAATTTTTCTTCGGCAAACAATGCTAGAATGTTGCCCCTTTGGTCGCCCGTTGGGCCTTATCAGGTTTATACCAACAACAATACGCCCGCCAACGAACAAACCAATGTTTATTCGCTCGATCAATGTGAAGGGCAACCCACTGTGCTCTATTGTGGTACTGAACCCGGCGAAATTTATAAAAGCATCAATGCGGGTATTTCATGGGATTGTGTTTCACTCAATGAAAATTTTAATGCAGGCATTACTGCCATTGAAGTTGATCCTGTTAATCAGGATATCGTTTTTGCCGGCGGTGGAAATTTTGTCAAACGCAGTACCGATGGTGGTCAGTCCTGGTCGAATGTGCTTACCGCCGGTGGACTCAATCCCAACGAAATCCTTATCAATAATGGCAACCAACAAATTGTGTTGGTAGCCGGTGAAGGCGGTCTGTATCGCTCTACCGATGGAGGTTCAACCTTTACCCAATTGTTTAATCACCGGTCTTTTGATGTAAAATTGAATGCAGCCAACAACAACATTGTTTATTTGGTAAAGGATAATCCCAATCTCGAAATTTGTGAGTTTTTTAAATCTACAGATGCAGGTGCCACATGGATTCTGCAAAACAATGGTTGGTATGCATCTACCGACCCCAACCGCTATGATGGGGGTGCAAGAATTGGTGTTACGCCCGCAGATCCCAATCGGATCTATGCCTATCTGATTGGTGAGGCCAAAGCCAATGATTATGGTTATATTGGTGTTTATCGCAGTGATGATGGCGCGAATAGCTGGACGCTTCCGAATGGTCCTTCCGGCGGACCCTATACCAGCACTCATTTGAATCTTGCTTATGGTAATCCGGGCTGGACTTATCACCAAGGATTTTATAATTGCGGCATCATGGTTTCTGCAACGGATGCCGATAAAATTTTAGTTGGTGGTTTGAACCTGTGGCGCTCAGGCGATGGGGCGCAAAACTTTGATCCGGTGGCAGGCTATGTTAGCGGAGGTAATTTGAATATGCATGTTGATATGCAGGATTTGAGAAGGGTTGGTAATAATTATTGGGTAAGTACCGATGGAGGTATTTATACTTCGCCCGATTTTTTTGATACTTCTGCTGTTCACAGAAATGCCGGTATTCGCGGCTCCGATTACTGGGGTTTTGGTTCCGGTTGGAATCATGATATTTTGGTGGGCGGATTGTATCATAATGGTAATATTGTTTATCATGAGAATTATGGGGCGGGTAATTTTCTTTCGGTGGGTGGTGGAGAAGCACCTACCGGTTATGTCAATCCGGGCAACAATGCAAAAACCTACTTTTCAGATATAGGTGGAAGATTTATTCCGAACACCATCACCGGCAATATTGGTTATTTTCAAGTGGGCATGAGTCCGAACGAAACCTATTATTCGGCAGAATCCAGTGAAATGGAATTTCATCCTGATTGTTATAACATTGTTTTTTTGGGCAACGAAAACAAATTGTGGAAATCTACCGATGGTGGTTCCTCTTATGACTTGCTTCACACTTTTGGCAACAATACTGCTGATCAGGTAAAGTATATTGAAATTTCAAGAAGCAATCCGCAAGTGATGTATCTAAACCAGCAACCTTCTGCCGGTGGGCCGGGTACCTTATGGAAAAGCATGGATGGTGGTTTGACCTGGAATACGCTGAGCATTCCTGCCGGCAATAGCAGACGCATGTTGCTGGCCCTTGATCCTGTGAATGAAAACATCCTTTGGATGGCTTATCCTGATGTTAGCAATGGTGCTAAAATTTTTAAAACAAGCAATGGAGGAACAACATGGACCAATCTAAGCACCAATGTTTTGAATGGTGAAAATGCCAATAGTCTTTCTTGCATTCCCAACACTGACGGTGGAATTTATTTTTGCTCTAATCGCACTGTTTTTTACAGAAATAACTCAATGCCCGATTGGCAATTGGTGAATGATCAATTGCCTGCCTACTTTAACTGCAACATAGCTAAGCCATTTTTTAGAGATGGTAAAATGCGGATTGCTTCTTATGGAAAGGGAATTTGGGAAAGTGCTCTGTATGATCAGCCTTCGGCACCGGTGGCCAAGATCATGGTGGACAAATTAACACAACAGGTTATTTGCGCAACCGATTCATTTTATTTTGAAGATTATTCTGTTTTGAATCATCAGAATGCGGCTTGGCAATGGACTTTCGCGAATGGCAGTCCTGCAAGCTCCACGCAAAGAAATCCGGCGGTTTATTATGGCAGTCCGGGTACTTATCAAGCCATATTGCAGGTGACGGATGGCAACGGACAAACAGATGCTGATACATTGCAGGTGAATGTGGTGGCTGTTGCACCATTGACGACATTGCAGGAAGGTTTTGAGAATGGATTTCCTCCACCGGCGGTGAGTATTGAGAATCCGCAAAATGACGGACAGTGGCAGCTCAATAGCAGTGTAGGAGGATTTGGCAATAGCAGTCAATGCAGCTTCTTTAACAATTTCGATTTTGATTCACAGGGAAACTGGGATGACTTTAGGGTTTCGTTGAATTTCAGTAATCCGCCTTCCTCCTTGCTTACCTTTGATGTGGCCCATGCTACTTATGGTGGACAATATACCGATACCTTAGAAATACTTGCTTCCACCGATTGCGGAGCTACTTTTAGTACATTGTACAAGAAGTGGGGATCCACCTTGGCAACGGCACCAAACAACAGTAATTATTTTACGCCAACGGCCACCGAATGGAGAACAGATACGCTGGATTTGTCGGCTTATTTAGGCGCAGCTCATTTGGTGGTAGCCTTTAGGAACCATGGTTTGTGGGGTAATAACATTTATGTTGACAACATTAATTTGCTCAATACCATCAGTGTTTTTGAAGAACAACCAAGCGCCACAGATTTTGAAGTTTTTCCGAATCCTGTTTCTCATTGTGATCCGATTCAAATCCAGAACAAGAACAATGAAAGGGTGGTGGTTACGCTTTACAATGCCAAAGGGAAGGTTGTGATGCGCGAAGTAATCAATAGTTCTAGCGTCATTTCGCTGGAACCTTATGCTTTGGCTGCGGGTCAGTATGTAATGAATTTGACGGGAGAAACAAGGATGAAAAATTTTAAGTTGATGGTACGTTGAGGGATTTCAGAAGAGATTTGTCGCTATGCCTTCAAAGAACCCTATATTGGTTTTTTTTTTTGAAGAAATCGTTGACAAGCAAATTGATTTTTTGCTTGATGTACCAAGAGAAAAATTATTGATAAACCAAAGGTTAAAATGCTCAATTTCCATAAAAGGAAATATTTTATTGATCGAAGTTTAGTTTCATGTAAGTGTTAATTTCCTTCTGAAGAATATTTTTGGCATCCTGCCATGTTAATGGTATTAGCATGTTGGGATTAGGTTTTTTATCTGCAAGTTCTGCAAATTGTAATGCTTCAATGATAATTCTTTCAGGCTTTTGAATTTGTGGGTGATAGTCAGCGTAAATTTTTATCATCACGGACAGCGGGAATTCATTTAGCATCACTACCAAATCGATAAAATCTTTTTTTTCGAAGCGTATGAATTCTGACGGAGAAGTGATGATGTCTAATTCCATTCGTAAAATTTCCTCTTTTGAGGCCATAGGAATATTTTCGATGTGTATTGCAGGAAATTTGAAAGGATTATTCCAATCGAAAATATCTGTTTTTACGCCTTGAAGATTGAAGCAAATGCCTTTTCCGAAAGATGATTTAATATAACGCTCAATTTTTACTTCTGAGCCGAATTCCTGGCAAACATCTTTTTCAATTTCGGCATAATCAGAAGTTACATCACAAAAGAAATCTATGTCTATAGATTTTCGATGGCCTATTTGAAGTGCTAAAGCAGTTCCTCCTACTAGACGATGGTTTTTAAGGCAGGGAAGCTTAACAAGTCGTAAAAGATTGTCTAATAATTCGGCAGAAACGGTCTCTTTTCTAAGCATTTAAAATTTTTGAGCTGAAGTTCGAAAATTGCTTTGGCCAAAAGAATGGAGTGATTTGGCAGATAATTTGGGGTGTTTTGCAAATAATCCTTTACCTTCTCTCGCCCGTAGTATTTAATAACCTCGAAAACTTCAGGCAAAGATCCTCTATCAAAAACCCGCTCTATCACCCAATCGGATGAATCTTCGAAGGATAGGATTTTTATATCAATATCCCAAAATAGTTGATCAGAAAGTTGGGGTTTTGTTTTCACCTGATTTTCCTTATCGTTAAGGTATTTGATGCTTTCTTAAATTCCCTAAAGGGAAGTATTCGAACAAAGTTAAGGCTTTAATCGTTTGCTTAATCAACTTATTCGCTGATTCAACCGCAAATCTTACTTTTTTTTAAGGTTTTACCGCTCCTCCTCGTAATAAATCTTGTAAAATTTTCTTCCGTCTTTATCAACGCCCTGTTCAATTAATTCTCGGTCGCCATGGATGTACACATGAAAATTTTTATCCAGCTTCAAAACGCTTTTAAAAATCCGATTTTGTTTTTTTACCGCTTGGGGTGAAATTTCAAATTGATCTTCAATTTCTATTTCATTGACCTCTCGATAACTTTGGTCAAATTCGCGGAATGATTTAATCACCCCTTTGTCTTGAAAAACCTCTTTCTCGAATTCATTTTTATCGAAAGTATCATGTTTTTTGAAGTACTCTACTGATTTATTGAGTAGGTCAATCTGGTCGGCTTTGTTCACCTCAAAGTCTTCGTGCAGTTGTTTGGTAACGTAGTCTTTGGCAATGTTCAGGAACTCTTTGGTATAATGGTATTCATCCCTGCAAGGTTTGATATTAAGAAAGGTTTCGCGCCAGAATTGGGCCTCTGAGCTTTTGTTGGCTTTGTCGATAATAGCGACCCTTAATCCTGTTTCTGCTTCAAGGTTAAAAATCAGACAACCTTTATCCAACTTGTCGGGATTAATACCATCTTCCGTATTTAAGGTAAATTCATTTTCGTTTTTTTCAAGTCGCAGAAAATCTTGTCGGTTCTCTGATTTAAAAATACCAAGGGCTTCACAGGCTTGGTTGTTTATTTGAACATCCTTCAATCGAACGATAAACAAATCGCCTGCTTTTATTTGCGGGTGGTTTGAGGTTTCATACAGTAATTTTGCCAGGTCCTTGCTTTTCTTTAGAAAGGAAGCGGGTGAATTAAAGATGTCGCTAGCATAGTTATAAACCGGATTTAATTGAAATTCCTCATTGGAAAAGGTAAAGGAGAAAAGTTCAAGATTTTGGAAAGGGGATAGAAAGAACTTGAGCAGGATTTCATGCAGCCGCTGGTCGTCAATGGAAATATTGTTTTTAGAAAGAAAAAGTTCTTCACCGTTGGTTCTGTTTCCAACATGATGAACAATGCAATTTTTTATTTTGGTATTGGAAAAATCGGGTGTCATTTTTTGAAAAATTTAGCTTTGATATTACAAATGGAATCCTGTTTTGTGATTGTAGCCTGATACTATTCCCTAAAATTTGAATTCGTAATAAATTCCAAATCGGTGAGTGATTTTAAAAACGCTACCAAATCCGCTTGTTCTTTTTCGCTTAGGTACAAAGGTTTGATCAATTCACTTTTGTTTATATGTGGATGGCCGCCTTTATTGTAGTGCGATATAACCTCCTCTAAGGTCTGAAAAGAGCCATCGTGCATATAAGGTGCGGTAAGGGCCACATTGCGAAGACTTGGTACTTTAAACAAGGCCTCATCTGCAGGAAGTTTGGTTAATCGCTTTCTTCCGCTATCGGCATAAACTTCGTAGAGCCCGTTGTTTTTGAATTCGTAGTTGCTGAAATTAAATCCACCATGACATTGAGCACAGTTCGTTTTTTCACTATAAAACAATTTTAATCCATTTTTTTCAGCAGCATTCAGTATTTGTTCATTTCCGCGGTAAGCATATTGATCAAAACTGCTGTTGCCACTAATTAAACTTCTTTCAAAATTGGCAATGGCCCTGGTGATGACAAAGGGATCTAACTCACGGTTGTAGGCTACCCTTGCTGCGTGTGCATACTCCGGAATTGCTTTTAATTTTTCGGCCAAATCAACGATGTTTGTATTGAACTCATCATGTTCCTGTATGGGCACCAATACCTGCATTTCGAGGGTTGGAACTCCTCCGGCACGCGTAAAATAAGGATGGTAAGCAATGTTGGTCAGTGAGGGAGCATTGCTTCTCCCGGTTCTGTTTTCTTCCCCTATGCTAAATGCAACTTTATCGCTAAAGGCCAATCCGGGTTGATGACAAGAAGCACAGCTTACGCTGTTTTTGTTGGAAAGTCTTTTTTCAAAAAATAGTTTCTTTCCCAATTGCCATCTTTCCAGACTGAATTCATTGCCTTCGGGAAAAGTAATTTCAGGGAAGCCCTGCGGTATTTCCATCAATGCAGGCAATGTTTTATTTTGGTCTGGAGCTCTTTTGCAAGCATGCGCTAATAGCACCAGACCAATCCAGCAAAGAAGCCGAAGGCACTTCATGGCTAAATTATTCAATCAACAGTTTGCCGTAGATTGTTCCTTGTGATTCGCTTTGGATTTGCAGGGTATATACACCTTTTACATCTAAAAAGAATTGAAAGGCATTGTTGTTGTTGACCTGAAATTCTTGCACCATTCTGCCTTGCACATCTAGCACGCGAACGTTTAATTGTTGGGTGCTTAATGAAGGAATTAAAACTTGAATTTGTCCGTTGGATGGATTGGGGTAAAGCAATAAATCATTGGCTTGTAGTTGATCGCTAACACTTGCAGCAAAT
>JBILVQ010000019.1:0-23337 GCA_044370375.1 Bacteroidia bacterium | reverse complement strand
GTAAACGTTGCTTCCCATACCAATGAGCATTCACATCCAACTTTAGTTTTTCTTTCCAAAAGGGCATCGAAACAACTGCCATGGCCCGATGATTGGTGTTAAAGGGCAACAATTCTTTGATCCCATCAGGTTTTCGGTAAACGTCAAGATAATTATAACCCAAGGTAAGTTCAAACCAATCAAACATTTTAAACCTTCCTTCAATTTGGGCAGCATTTGAATAAGTAAGTCCGCTATAATTAACCATCAGTGCTTGGCCGGGATTGGTATCAAAATCAGGAAACACCTGGTCCTTAATCCGTGTATGATAATAATCAAGGGTAATGCTTCCGTTCAACCACATACCTTCAATTTCTTTTGTCAAACTGGCACCATGATTTATTGCCTTTTCAACGAGTAAATTTTCACCAATCACCACATCACGGTTTCCGGTCAACAAAATAATATTCTCTGAAAAAGGATTCACGATTCTCCAACCTGTACCGGAGTTTAATCTAAAAATCCAACCCTCAATAAACTCTGAACGCAATAAAATTCTGGGTGTTAAATGACTGCCATGTTGCAGGTATTGATCCGCTCTTAAGCCCAGCATTAAATCGGTATTGAAAGCCGGAAAACTAAAAGTTTGTTCGGTTAGCAATCCGGCAACCCCATCCACCCTGGCGTAGTTGCCGGCATAATTTCTGGGCACAACGGAATTGCTGAAAGAAATATTCTCACGAATATCAAAATAACGGAATGAAGCACCTACTACAGAACTGTGATTTCCACTTTTTCTTTCCCATTGCATTTGCGACCATGAAAGAATTTGCTTGGCTTTATATTGAAGGGTTCCATACCATGAATCCTGATCCTGATAGTTCATCGAACTAAAGAAAATCAACTCGTTTTCACTATTGATTCGATAGGCTGTTCGGGTAAAAAACTCAGGTTGAAAATACTTTACATGCTGGCCATAATGCGTACTGCTTCCTTTGTCCCTTGCGGGATCATAAAGCATTTGTCCACCAATTCGTTCCTCTTGAAGCAACCTAAAACCTGTTCTGGTTGACCAACGGCTGCTATCGGGCTTTTCAAATTCCCATTTATGGGATAAGTGATATCGCGTAATCAGCGGCATATCACCAAAATCATCATGATCTCCATCCATCCATGTGGCCGGAGAAACTGCATGAAAGGAGGTAAAAAAACGATGACCATTGCGCTGTGTTCCCTGATGTAAATTCAATTGCTTTTCACCAAAATTGTTGGCATAAGCATTCACGAAAAACCTTTCACCATTATCTGCATTCTGGGTAATCATATTGATTTGTCCGGTGAACCCTTCAAAACTTTGGATTACACTTCCTGCACCTTTGGCAACGAAAATATTCTTAATAATGGTGCCCGGATAAGTACTAACACCATAAGGATAAGTGAGACCATAAATCATTGGAAAGCCATCCACTAAAACCTGATTGTTGGTACCGGCCAGGCCTAGTATTCTCAACTCTTTTGAACGTGTAATTACATTGGTAACCTGAGGAGAGACGGCAATGGTTGTTTCGAAACAACCCGACAAATCGCAACAGGCCGCTTTTTTCAATTCTTGGGCAGTAATTACCTGTGTTAAAGCAATACCTTGGGAAGAAATATAGCCTGCGGGTCGATAAGCACGAATCTCAACGGCAGTTAGCTCATTGCCTTCCCTTGTGAGTGAAAAATACAAATCATTCGAGGGCTCCAATTTGGTGTTTAAGGGCACGTAACCTTTCAGAAAAATTAGAATGCTATCGTTGCTTTGGTTCGGTGTAAAGTAAAATAATCCTTCTTCATTGGTGATAGCGGGCTGTGCTTCACTCTTGAAGAAAATTTTCGCTTGCGGTAGCGCTTGACCTGCTGAGCTCACTACCAGAGCCTTATAGTTTTGGGCTTGCACACAAAAAGGAGCAAGCAAAAGACAGAGCATGGCTCTGAAAAAAAATTGATTCATAAAACTGATTTTTAAGATTGAAAAAATGTCAACAAAAAATCAGCAGAATTTAGGAGGTTGCTTAGGAATGGAGTAATAGCCCGTGAGGATATGGGGCGTTTGCGGTTGATTAAAAACAACCCGTGAACTTTGAAAACAAAGGGTAGATTTTTCCTTTTTGGGATGGTCTATCGAATGAAGTTGAAGCGACATGGCCGCTCTGCAGCAAAAATCGGCACAAGCATCTTCGGACTCACAGCAAGAACCATTTAATTCATCGCAACAAGAGGTTTCGGTAAAGAGGCTTTTCTGCAACAACACAGCAGTATCCAAGGCCTGAAGACCAATTAATACAACACTCAGTATGGTAACTAAAAACCTCATTTGTTGCAAAGGTACTGCTCTTTGTGGCTCGTTCATCTTTATGTGGAGGAATAAAATTCGTACTTAGCTGATTATTAGATTTATATAGTTTCGTTAAGTTTTTTTTGCACCCGAAAATCATGTACATTGGTGGTCAAAAATTAACCTAAAGACAAAATAAAATTAACGCTGGAAAGGTTTTTTTTATTTGAAACGTCCAATTGATTCTTAAAGATTCAAAAACATGAAAAAAAATCAAATAAAAAAATTGCTCATCAGTTTATCGATGTTGTTCTTGTATGGAAAATCAAGTGGCCAACAGTGGAATGGTTATACCCTTTATGCCACCATGAACGGAACAACGGCCTATTTAATAGATACCAACAGTACGGTTTATCATTCGTGGACTTTTCCAAGCACAGCCCAAACCGGCTATTCTTCGCATTTATTACCGGGGGGTGTTTTATTGCGTTCAGTAAAAATGAGTGGTGTTTCTTTCAATGGTGGACCAATTTGTGGTAAGGTGCAAAAGGTTGATTGGAATGGAAATGTAATTTGGGATTATGTTTACTCTACCACACAGTATTGCACCCATCATGACGTACTGGGAATGCCCAATGGAAATGTAATGGTAATAGCCTATGAAAGAAAAACGCCAGCGGAAGCCACCCAAGCCGGTTCAACTTCTTCCATTGAAATGTGGCCCGATAAAATTGTTGAAATACAGCCTACCGGTGCTAACACCGGAACCGTAGTTTGGGAGTGGAAAATATGGGACCATTTGGTACAAAATGTGGATCCTACCAAAGACAATTACCAGACCTCCATCATCGATCATCCGGAGCTAATGAATATCAATTATCAAACCCAAAAAGATTGGATACACATGAACGGAATTGATTACAACCCCATTACCGACCAAGTGGTTTTCAGTTCACACAACATGGATGAATGGTATGTGATTGACCATAGTACAACAACTGCAGAGGCAGCCGGCCATAGTGGTGGTAACTCGGGCAAGGGCGGTGATTTTTTATATCGCTGGGGAAATCCTGCTGCCTATGGCGCAACCGGCACAGCCATTCTAAATGTAACCCATGACGCACACTGGATCCCTGAAGGTGTTCCTAATGCAGGTTATTTGGTTGGCTATAACAACAGAGGTATCAATAACAATCAATCCTGTGTGGATCAAATTGACCCGCCCAACGATGGATACATTTTTAACTATACCCCGGGGACTGCATTGCCCCCATCCACCTATTTGCTGCGTCAGCCGGGTAGCGGATTATCCACCAACATGGGAAGCTCGCAACAACTGCCCAATGGCAATCAGTTGATATGTATGGCAACGCTAGGGTTAATTTACGAAGTAAATCCTGCAGGCACCACCATTTGGACCAAACAAGTTACCGGATCAGTTCCGCAATCGTTTCGGTATTCTCCATGTTATGTGGCCAATACCCCTCCTGCAGCTCCCACCATTAGTGAAAGTGCCGGCATTTTAAGTTCAAGCGCAGGAGCAACTTATCAATGGTATCTGAATGGGGAACAAATTCAGGGTGCTAACCAATCGAGCCTTACGCCTTCAACTTCGGGTATTTATTTGGTAAGAATTACGGATAGCAACGGGTGCTTCTTTGTCTATTCCAACGGATTTGCCTATAGCTCCCCATCGGACATTTCGGAGCAGAAATTATTTACCGGCATAAGAATTTTTCCTAATCCCGGAACTGGTACGGTAACTGTTGATCCCGGTAAACTGACAGGAAAAAATTACAGCATTCAGGTTTTTGATGCTTTGGGCCGACAAATTCTCATCGAACAAAACAGCAAAACCCTACATTTAGAATCTTTTGATCAGGGTATTTACTCCATCCGTATCGGCAACGACAGCGAAGGATACAGTACTCACCACTATCTTTTACAACCATGAAAAACATCATGCAAGATTTTCTATCAAAAAGCTTTTCTATTCTTGGGTTGATTTTGTTACTATCCTTTGTTGCACAAGCAAAAAAAGTTAAGTTCGGGGTTGACATGTCTGGCCTGGTGATTAGTCCCAACGGAGTTCATGTTACAGGCGATTTTCAAACCATTGCCGGATTTGCCGGAGGCGACTGGAATTCGGCTAGTACCCTGCTTAGTAATGAAACGGGTACAGACATTTACAGCATCGTTGTGGATATTCCTGCCTTTCAGAAATACGAATATAAATTTGTGAACGGAGATCAGTTTTATGAAGTAGAATTCATTCCGGTAGAATCAAGAGTAGGGTATAATTTCAATGACAATCGGTGGTTGTATGTTGATTCATTAGCCGATGATACTACCTATGTGGGTGCTTTGATTTTCTCAGGAAATGCACCTGCCGGACTGGAGTTAATCCGTTACAAAGTGGATATGGAAAATATTTTCTCTATTGATCCGGCCGGTGTTCATGTTGCGGGTAATTATCAGGGTTTCGATCCAAGCAAAACCATTCTGTACAGTTTTGTACCTGACACTTTTGAGGTGATAGAATATTTGCCAACAGGAAATTATGAATTTAAGTATTACAACGGTAATACGTTGGCAGGAGAAGAAACTGTGCCTGTTTCCTGCTCCCAAAACGGGAATCGATTTATTGCTTTAACGGGCGATACTGTTTTGCCTACCATTTGTTTTTCTGATTGTTCCTTGTGCTTGCCAAATGCGGTTGAAAAAATTAAAACCCTCCAAAACCAAATTCAATTGTTTCCTAATCCTGCATGCAATTTTGTTCAAATCGATCTTCGTGAAATGGACCAACCTGTAAGGGTAGATTTGTTTCATCAGAACGGGCAAATGGTTAGATCATTTAGTAGCAATGGAGAAAAAATTTTCCAATTACAACGCAATCAACTACCGGCAGGAATCTATTTTGTGGTGGTAACAAAATCTGACGGAAGTGTTTTGAAGGAAAAAATACAATTTCAATAATTATTCCATGGTATTGACTCAAAGATGGTTCATCAAATGTACCCTGTTGCTTTTACTAGGCAACAGATTTGCTGTTGCTCAAAATAATTTTTACGATTCAGGCTCGGTTCAGGAAATCAAAATTTTCTTTTCACAACCCGATTGGGATTACCGGATGGATACGGCCAAAGCCGGGTCTGACAGTTACCTCATGGCTGATTCCATGCTGGTTAATGGGGTAAAACTGGATAGCATTGGTGTGCAGTATAAGGGAAATAGTTCTTACGATGCTACCTATACAAAGAATCCGTTGCACCTTTCGCTTGATGAATTTGCAGAGCGGGATTTTTTAGGCATTACAGATTTTAAATTAAGCAATGGTTATGGTGATCCGAGTCAAATCCGTGAATGTTTGTCTTATGCTATCCTTAAAAACTACATGCATTGTGCAGAAGCAAATTTCGCAAAGGTTTTTATCAATGAACAATACATCGGATTGTACTCCAATGTAGAAAACGTAGGTAAAAAATTCTGCTACAACCATTTCGGTTCGTCAAATGGTACCTTTATAAAAGCCAATCCTGTTGTTACACCCGGTCCAACAACCAAAAGCAATCTTAAATTTTTAAATGGTACCGACAGCAGTGCTTATTTCAACTATTATGAAATAAAATCTGATTTCGGCTGGAATGAACTAATGTATCTTTGCGATTCGGTTACCAATCAAGGTGGCAGCATTGAAAACATTGTAGATTTAGACCGTGTAATCTGGATGCTTGCCTTTAATAATTTGTTGGTAAACCTTGACAGCTATTCGGGAGTTTTTTCACAAAACTATTATCTCTATAAAGATACTGAGGGTATTTATAATCCTGTTATATGGGACCTAAATATGGCATTTGGGGGCTTCCCCTATGTTGGTAGCGGACCTACTGGCATGGGAGGATTAACGGTCAGCAACATGATTCAACTGACCACCTCTGCCCACGAAACTGATACGAATTGGCCTTTGCTCAATGCGGTTTTAGGAAATCCTCAAAGCAAAAGAATGTACATTGCTCACATGAAAACCATTGCAGAAGAAATGTTTGCAAGTGGCTGGTATTTAAACCACGCCAATCTGTTTAGGACCTTGATTGATACAGCCGTACAAGCCGACACCAATAGCTTTTTTTCATATCAACAATACCAGGATGCTTTATTGAACACCACCAATGTAGCCAGTTATCAGGTGCCGGGCATTAGCGGCCTTATCGGGCCAAGAATGAGCTATTTGCAAGGAACCCCGGAATTCAGCGCAACGGCTCCACAAATTTCGAATGTTGGGATTGTAGGAAGCAACCCTTTGGTGAATTCAGTTTTTACGCTAACAGCCACCATAGGTAATGTTGACAACGCCACTTTGTATTACAGAGCCGCGGGAGAACTGCATTTCAAAAAAACCAACTTGTTTGATGATGGCAACCATGGAGACGGAAGTGCCGGTGATGGTTTATTTGGTGCAACACTTACGATGACCAATAGCCACATGGATTATTATGTGTATGCAGAAAATTCCAATGCAGGAAAATTTTCACCGGCCAGAGCTGCTCATGAATTCTATACCACGCAGGCACAAACAAGTGCAGCAGGAAACGGGGTTGTAATCAATGAAATTATGGCTTCTAATACCACCACGCAAGCTGATAACTTTGGGGAATTTGATGACTGGATAGAATTGTTTAACAATACCAATGCAGCGGTGGATTTGAGTGGCTATTATTTGACCGACAATTTTTTAAATTTAGACAAATGGGAAATCCCCTCCGGATCCGTAATACAACCGAATGCATTTATGATTTTTTGGGCAGACGAAGACAGTAGTCAGGGCTGGAATCATTGCAACTTTAAATTATCCGGACTTGGCGAATCAGTGTATCTTGTTAACAGCACACTATCCATTGTAGACTCGGTCAATTTCGGGGCACAAACTACAGATATGGGCTTTGCCAGAAATCCGAATGGCACCGGAAGCTTTGTCATCCAAAGCCCTACTTTCAACACGTTTAACAGCGCCACCGGTTTGGAGGAATCAGACAAGCAAACAAGTTTTTATTTTTTTCCAAATCCTGCTTCGGAACAGCTATTTTTGGAAACGAAAAAACCAACCCGTATCACTCTTCAAAATTCGCTTGGACAAATCATTATGGAAATATCAGTGAATGGAAAACAAAATCTTTCTATAGAAGGCTTGGTTTCCGGTGTGTATTTCCTTCAAAGTTCAACTGAAACTCAAAAACTCCTTATTGTAAAATAAATCCCCTTCATGGAACCTGTTAATGAATCTTTGGATGCTGCAAATTTTTTAGCCTCCACTTCCCTACTTGATTTTGGCATCAGATTTTTGGTCAATTTTGTAGCCATTTTTATCATTGTCCGACTCATCTATTATCCTGCTCACAAGAACAAGGATTTCTTATTTACATTTTTTCTGTTCAATGTTATCAATTTCATGATATGCATTTTATTGAGCACTGCGAAATTAAAAATGGGATTTGCTTTTGGATTATTTGCCATCTTTTCTATTCTTCGTTACCGAACGGTTACGGTGCCGGTGCGCGAAATGGGATATTTCTTCATTAGTGTAACCATTGGTATTATCAACGCATTGGCCTTAGGCGACAATTATTTTATTCAATTAATAATTGCCAATACCATCATTATTGCCTTTGCTTATTTTCTTGATTATCGGGTTACATTAAAGCATGAAAATTTTAAGGAAATTGTTTATGAAAGAATCGACCTCATTCAACCTGAAAAAAGGGAAGAAATGTTAGAGGACTTAAGAAAAAGAACCGGTTTAAACATTCACCGTGTGGAGTTTATTAAGATTGATTTCCTGAAAGACATTGCAAGGATATATGCCTTTTATCTTGCAGATCAAAATGAATCCAAAGGGGTAATGAGTGAAGGAGATGATGATTGATTTAGCGATTAAACTTTAATCGCATTCCTGTACCATATTCAATAATTTGACCGTCACTGTAGGCTAGATTTCCGTTAACAAAAGTTTTGCTGACCGTATGGGAAAATGTATGATTCAAGAATGGACTCCATGCACATTTCGATAAAATATTTTGAGCCGAAACGGTGTAAGGCTGATTAGGATTGATAAGCACGAGATCAGCAAAATAACCTTCACGGATAAAGCCCCTTTTTTCTACCTGAAATAATATAGCCGGGGCATGACACATTTTTTCAACCACTTTCTCTATTGAAAACACACCCTGCTTTGCCAGCTCCAGCAATGCAGGCATAGCATGTTGCACGAGTGGTCCGCCGGAAGGTGCTTCCAAATAAGCCTGATTTTTTTCGGCCAATGTATGCGGAGCATGGTCGGTGGCAAGGACATCAATTTTATTTTCCATAACGGCCTTGCGAATTTCTTCGCGGTCGTAAGCAGATTTAATGGCAGGATTCCACTTAATAAAATTACCCAGTTGTTTGTAATCCTCATCACAAAACCACAAATGATGAACACAGGCCTCTGCGGTAATCTTTTTATCCTTGAGGGGAAGATCACTATTAAAAAGTTCGAGTTCTTTGGCGGTACTGATGTGCAAAACATGCAATCTGGCTCCTGTTTCTTTGGCAAGATTTACCGCAAATGAGGAAGATGCATAGCAAGCTTCTTCACTCCTGATGATGGGATGAGCCTCTGCTGTAATCTGATTTCCGAATTTCTCGATATAGGCCAATTGGTTCTCCTTAATAATACCATCCACTTCACAATGGGTGGTAATGATGGTTGGAGCATTCAAAAAAACATTGCGTAAAACTTCGGGGTCATCCACTTTTAAATCGCCCGTAGATGAACCCATAAAAATTTTCAGTCCACAAACCCTGTCGACAGGAATTCGTTTAATTTCATCCAGGTTGTTGTTTCCTGTACCCAGATAAAATGAGAAGTTAGCTAAGGAATTGCGTTGTGCGATATCAAATTTTTCTTCGAGCAAGCGGTTGGTAAGGGCGGGAGGCAGCGTATTGGGCATTTCCATAAAACTGGTAATTCCACCGGCCACGGCAGCCCTCGACTCTGAAAAAATATTTCCTTTATGGGTTAATCCGGGTTCTCTGAAATGAACCTGATCATCAATGGCACCGGGTAGGAGGAGCATACCTTCTGCGTTCACTTCGATTGCTCCGGGTGCTTCAAAGAAGTTATCTTCTATTCGCTCAATAAAACCATCTTTTAACAAAACCGAGCCTTGTCTTGTTTTACCCTCATTCACCAGGGTGGCATTGTGAATTATATATTTTTTCATTCCATTGATTGAAAACGCATTTTTAAAACGCCCAAAATAGCTTCTTTAAAAATCCCTTTGCTCATTTTGGACTGACCCTCTTTCCTATCGGTGAAAGTAATGGGAACTTCAACTACTTTAAAGCCTTTCTTTTTGACACGGTATTTCATCTCAATCTGAAAAGCGTAGCCAACGAATTTAATTTGGTCGAGTGGAATTGCCTGAAGTACCTTTTTGCGGTAGCATTTGAATCCAGCTGTGGTATCGTGGATGCCGATCCATAATATCAATCTAACATAAATCGAGGCGAAATAAGACATCAAAACACGGTCAACAGGCCAATTAATAATTTTTCCACCTTTCACGTATCTTGAACCGATGGCCAGGTCAGCGCCCTCGATATTGCAGGCATGAAGCAAGCGAAGCAAATCATCCGGATTATGAGAAAAATCGCAATCCATTTCGAAAACAAAATCATAGTGATGATCGATGGCCCATTTAAATCCGGCAATATAGGCGGTTCCCAAACCTAATTTGCCTTTTCTTTCGAGCAGAAATAATTGGTTGGGAAATTCCGCTTGTAAATTTTTCACTGTGTGTGCGGTGCCATCCGGAGAACCATCGTCCACTATTAACAAATGAAAGGGAACCGACAAAGAAAAAACCTTTCGGATCATCTTTTCGATGTTTTCCAATTCATTGAAAGTAGGTATAATGACTAAGGATTGAGGCACGGGCAAAGATTCACAAGAATAGCAAAAACGAATGGCAAACCTAACAGAATTAATAGAATTTAACAAACCATGACGCTGGGATTTAATAGGTTTGTAGAGAATAAAAGCCAGAACGGAAGCATGTTCATTTTCGACCGCGACAATTGGGCAGAAATTTATGCCACATTAAAAGCCAATAAAATCAGGACCCTCCTGACAGTATTTGGTGTATTCTGGGGTATTTTTATGTTAGTGATTATGCTCGGTTCGGGCAAGGGTTTGGAGAATGGAATCATGAAAGATTTTGGCGGATCGGCCACCAATAGTTTTTTCTGCTGGGCACAAAAAACCTCCAAACCCTATAAAGGAATGAAGGCCGGCAGAAATTATGAATTTAATAACAATGATTTCAAATTACTGCAAACGCTTCCCGATTTAGAAACGGTTGTACCGATGAATCAATTGGGTGGTTATGGCGGAGAAAATCAAATTGTTAGAGGTATTAAAACCAATACCTTGCCCGTAATGGGAACCTACCCTGCCTTGGCAAAAATTCAGGCCATTCAGGTTAAGAAAGGAAGATTCATCAATTTAAACGATATTCAGGAAAACAGAAAAGTGGTGGTCATTGGAAAAAAGGCCGAGGAAACACTTTTTGGAAAAACTGAAAATCCTCTTGGGCAGTATATCCGGATTAACGGGGTTTACTTTCAAGTAATAGGCATTACGCAGCCGGGAAGTTCAGGTCAAAATCCGGAGGAAGAGATTTCAACCCTTTATCTTCCCTTTACCACTTTTCAAAAAGCCTTTAACTTTGGAGATATTGTTGGCTGGTTTTCTGTAACAGCAAAAAAAAATGTTTCGGTTGATCAGGCCGAAGAGGCAACGATAGCGCTGCTGAAAAGAAATCATCAAATTTCGCCTGAAGACCCAATGGCGGTTGGGCATTGGAACATGGGAAAAGAGTTTTCGAAAATAAAGGGTTTGTTTATGGGCATATCGGTGTTGGTTTGGTTTGTAGGAACAGGGACCCTTATTGCCGGAGTTATTGGGGTAAGCAATATTATGTTGATTGTAGTAAAAGAAAGAACCCGTGAAATAGGTGTTAAAAGGGCCCTTGGGGCTAGTCCATTTGAAATTATGTTTCAAATAATTCTTGAAAGTTTGGTGCTTACCTTTGTAGCCGGTTATACCGGTTTAATAGCCGGTGTTGGGATTTTGAAAATAGTTTCAGAATCGCTGCCATCGGATGAAAACAGTATGTTTACAAACCCTTCGGTTGATTTACAAGTGGCACTTACCGCCTTGGGAATTCTAATCCTATCAGGATTATTGGCAGGATTTATACCTGCCAGGAAAGCATTGCAAATTGAACCGGTTGAAGCCTTAAGAGCAGAATAAAATGATAAAAAAAATAATCAAATACGTTTTAGGACTTGGTCTGTTGGTTTTTTTCGGCTGGACCTTCTTTTACCTCTACGATGGCTCACAAAAGAGTCCGGTTGTTTATGAAACGGTGAAGCCCGGAAAAAGCAACATCATCAAAAAAACCGTAGCTACCGGATCCATTACACCAAGAAAGGAGGTGGCCATAAAATCGCAGGTTTCGGGAATTTTGGAGGCCTTGTTTATTGAAGCAGGCAAGCCGGTGCAGCAAGGGCAAATGATTGCAAGGATAAAAATCATTCCCAACATGGCTGCTTTGAACGAAGCAGAAAACAGGGTAACCCAGGCCAAACTGAACTTAGAACAAAGTACTTTGGAGTACGAAAGAAATAAAAAGTTGTTAGACAAAGAAGTTATTTCGACCGCAGATTTTCAGCCGCTAGAGGCAAGGTTTAAAATGAATAAACAAGAATTAATTGCTGCAGAAAACAATTTACAAATTGTAAAGGAAGGAGTCATCAAAAACTCAGGAGGAGCGGGCAACACCATTATCCGTTCCACCATCAGTGGGATGGTTTTGGATGTACCGTTGAAAGAAGGAAACTCTGTGATAGAAAGCAACACCTTTAATGAAGGCAGCACCATTGCTACAGTTGCAGACATGAGTTCTATGATTTTTGAAGGAAAAGTTGATGAATCGGAGGTTGGGAAAATACATACCGGAATGGATTTAATGATTACGGTTGGCGCCATTGAATCGGAGCAATTCAAAGCGAAACTTGAGTATATTTCTCCCAAAGGGCAAAGTGAAAACGGAGCCATACAATTTGTTATCAAAGCATCGTTAGATGCCATGCGAAAATCCTTCTTAAGGGCAGGATACAGTGCCAATGCGGATATTATTTTAGACCACAGAGACAGTGTATGGAGCATTCCGGAAAGCGTATTGCAATTTGAAAAAGAAGAAGTTTTTGTAGAAGTAAAAAACAAAAAGGGAGGATTCGACAGAAAAAAAATCAAAACAGGTTTAAGTGATGGTATCCATATTGAAATAAAAGAAGGTCTTGATCCTGAATCAGAAATTAAAATTCCAAGTTCGGGCAATGGCGGTGAAAATACGGAGGGTTAAAAAAATTGTAACTTTTTTTGCTTTGCACCGTCATTCATAAAAAGCATAACATGAAAAGATTAAGCAAAATATTGCTTTTGTGCGCCTTATTCGGCCTGAAAGTTTGGATGGAACAACCGGAAATTGAACAAACAAATGATGAAACAGGGCGTCATTTTGAACCCATAGAATGGGTACAATTGATTGGCGACACCGGTAGCTTTCATTTCGAATTAAAGCTGAACGCAGAAAATCTGACCATTAAAACCGTGCATCCCGCCAAAGAAAAGCCCCGGGCACAAAATGCCTGAAAGGCCCATTTTCATTTCTGCATCATTAAAAAAATTAAATTCGCCAACAAAATAAGCAACCATGAATAGGAGAAAGTTGTTTTTTGGAATATGTTTGTTGGGAATTGGCCTAAATGGCTGTCGGCAAAAGCCTGAAAACGCACAAAAGGATGAATTAGACAATGTTGGTGTGTCTGTTGATACGCTTGCCAACACGGCCGATGAGCAGTTGCTTTTTCACTTTGACTATGCCGTTGCCAATATTCCTTCACCGGCCACCCTGGTAAAGGATATTTCATCTTTGAATCTTCCATACAAGTCGGCATACATGATCAATCTGGAAGAAATCAATGCGGTTGAAAACACCAATGAGCAGCGCATTGCTTTGTTGTTGGGAATGAACAATGCAGATGCCATTTATGCTTTGGTAAATGACCAAACCGGTGATTTTTTGCGGAGGATGTCCTTTTCGCTGAAACAAATTGAAAAGCTTGGGTTATCTACTTTGGTAGAAAAAAGCACTTTGGATCGGGCTCAAAACCAAGCCATGACCAAGGATTCGCTGGCCCAACTGATTGACCAGGTTAGTATTCGGGTAGATACCTATTTGCGTAACAATGAACGAGTAAAAATTGCAGCCTTGAGTTTTTCAGGAGCCTGGCTTGAATCAATTTACTTGATGGTTAAGTTGCACGAATCATCGGACGAAAAGCAGGCACAAAAAATCCGCGGATACTTGTTCGATCAAAAGGTGCACCTGGGGAATTTGCTCAAACTCATTAGTGAATTCAAAAAAGACCCGATTATGGTTGAATTAAATGCAGGGTTTTCTGATTTGCACCAACATTTGCTACAGGTAAAATCGGCCAAAGAACTGGATGACCTGATTTTTGAAAACCTGCAACTCAAAATGATAAAATTGCGCGAAGATGCTACCAAATGGTAGTTTTGGCCCTTATAATTGCATAAAACATTAGAAATCCGGCTAAAATCCTTAGGTTTGTACTTTGACCAACAAGCATGCAGGAGATTAGCATTCACGATAAAAAATTCGGGCCTTTTTTAAGCGAGGAAAAAATACAACAGAGCATCCTGTTATTAGCCGAAAGAATAAAAAAAGATTACGAAGGAAAGCGACCTGTTTTTGTAGTTGTGCTGAACGGAGCTTTTATTTTCGCCTCTGAGTTATTTAAAAATTATGGTGGTGAGGCAGAGATTTCCTTTATCAAAGTTTCATCCTATGAAGGAACAGGTACTACAGGTACTGTAAAAGAAATTCTTGGATTTGATGAATCGTTAAAGGGAAAAGATTTATTGCTGGTAGAAGACATCGTTGACACCGGCATTACCCTTGAAAAGCTGCTGGAAAAAGCAAAGGAATTGCAACCTGCCTCTTTAAAAACAGCCTCCCTCCTCTTTAAACCCATGGCTTGTATCAAGCCGGTAAAACCCGATTATATAGGCTTTGAAGTTGCCAACGACTTTTTGGTTGGTTTTGGATTAGACTATAACGGATTGGGAAGAAATTTAAAAAGCATTTACAAACTTTCAACCCCATAACAGCATGTTAAACTTAGTATTGTTCGGCCCTCCGGGAGCAGGAAAAGGAACACAATCAGAAAAGCTTATTGCCCAATATGGTTTAATACATCTTTCAACGGGCGACATCCTTCGTGCAGAGAGAAAAGCAGGTACCCAATTGGGTCAAGAGGCCAACCGCTACATTGAAAAGGGAGCCTTGGTTCCCGATCAGGTAGTGATTGGCATGATAGAACATCACATTGACAAAAACCTTGGTGGAAAAGGATTTATTTTTGATGGATTCCCTAGAACAACCGCCCAGGCGAAAGCATTGGATGAATTGCTAACCAAACGCAATACTTCCATCAGCATTATGCTTGGTCTTGAAGTAGAAGAGGAAGAATTAAAGAAAAGGTTATTACTACGAGGGAAAGACTCCGGCAGAGCCGATGATCAGGACCCTGCTATTATTCAAAACAGGATTAAAGTATATCATGATGAAACTTCACCTGTTCAACACTACTACGATCAACAAAAAAAATACCGCGGAATCAAGGGTATTGGTTCAATAGAAGAAATTTTTAACGCGCTTTGCCAGGCTATTGATTCTCTTTAGCCCTTTCATTCAAAACCTTCATGTCGGACAATAATTTTGTAGATTACGTAAAAATCATGTGCCGTTCGGGGCATGGTGGTGCCGGATCGGCTCATTTGCTGAGAACCGCACTTACCGCCAAGGGCGGACCTGATGGCGGTGATGGAGGACGAGGTGGCCATATCATTGTTGAGGGCAACAAACAATTGTGGACACTCTTACACCTCAAATACCGAAAACATATTATTGCCGAAAACGGTACCGGAGGCAGCAGTAATCTTAAAACCGGAAGATTCGGAAAAGACGTAATCCTGGAAGTGCCCCTTGGTACGGTTGCAAAAGATGCTGAAACAGGAGAAGTATTGTTTGAAATTACCGAACACGGAGAAAGAAAAATTCTTGCCAAAGGCGGACGAGGCGGTTTAGGAAATGACCATTTTAAAAGCTCAACTTTTCAAACCCCGCGCTTTGCACAACCCGGCGAAGAAGGCGAAGAAAAATGGAGAATCCTTGAATTGAAAGTGCTGGCAGATGTAGGATTGGTTGGCTTTCCCAATGCCGGTAAATCAACCCTTTTGTCGAAAATAACAGCTGCGAAACCCGAAATTGGCGACTATGCTTTTACAACCCTGGTGCCCAATTTGGGCATTGTAAAATATCACGATTACCAAACCTTTATTATTGCCGACATCCCCGGAATTATTGAAGGGGCCTCGGAGGGCAAAGGATTAGGACATCGTTTTTTACGACACATTGAAAGAAACTCCGCACTGTTATTCCTTATTGCTGCCGATTCAAAAGACATAAAAAAAGAATACAAAATTCTTTGCAAGGAACTTGAAAAATTCAATCCTGAGTTATTAGACAAACAAAGAATTCTGGCCATTTCAAAAAGTGATTTGTTAGATGATGAATTGATGAAAATGATTAAAAAAGAATTGCCAAGAAAAATTCCACATATTTTCATCTCATCGCATACCGGCTATAACCTCCCGCAACTTAAAGACAAACTCTGGGGCATTCTTAATCCGTAAATGCTGGAACTGCTGATAGAAACTGATCAACAACTATTCCTTGCAATGAATGGGATGCATGGGGTGGTAAGCGATTTTTTCTGGTTTCAATTCAGCAAACATATTATTTGGCTTCCTCTTTATGTTTGGTTAATTTACCTGATGTGGAATGAATACAAGGTTCAAATCTGGAAGGCAATTTTAACAATCAGTTTATTGATTCTTGTTTCGGACCAAACCTGTAATTTAGCCAAAAACGGATTTCAAAGATTAAGGCCCTGTCACGATCCTGTGCTAGGCCCCAAGACCCATCTGGTGAATAACCATTGTGGCGGAACTTATGGTTTCTTTTCGGGTCACGCAGCCAACTCCTTTGCCCTCTTTGCTTTCATCACTTCATTGTTTAGAAAGAGGCACAGAAGGATAGAAAAAGTGATGTTGTTGTATGCCCTATTCGTTTCGCTCAGCAGGGTCTTTCTGGGTGTCCATTATCCGCTCGACATCCTTACCGGTGCGCTTTGCGGTTCACTTTATGGCATCCTCTTTGGTCAGTTGTTTCTACAGTACTTGTTAACCCCAGTTAAAACCGAAACATGAACCTGCTTTACATCTTTCTGGGCGGGGGCATTGGAAGTCTGTTGCGTTATTTCATCGGCCTTGGCACGCATCAAGTGCTGGCTTCGCAAAAATTCCCTGTGGCTACACTCATTGCAAATTTTTTAAGTTGTTTATTGCTTGCGCTTTTTATTTGGTTTACAAAAAACAATGAGAACCAAACTTTGAAATTGTTTTTCATTACAGGATTATGCGGTGGCTTAAGTACCTTTTCAACTTTTGGATGGGAAACCGTTCAACTCATACAACAAGGAAAAACGCCTTGGGCGCTGGCCAATATCGCACTTAGTTTGTTACTATGTTTACCACTTTTGTTCTGGGCTGCTCATAAAAATCAAACACCATGAAAAAACTGTTTTATCTCTTTATGCTTCTTACTTACCTCGACTGCACAGCACAAACGCTAGGCAAGCCGAAACTAGTAGTAGGAATAGTAATAGACCAAATGCGACCAGATTATTTGTACCGTTACTATGATCAATACGGAGAAGGTGGATTTAAAAAACTTTTGAAAGAAGGTTACAACTGTAAAAACATGCATTACAATTATGTGCCCACATATACAGGGCCCGGACATGCAAGCATCTATACAGGATGTACTCCCTCTGGTCATGGCATTGTAGGCAATCATTGGTATAGCCGCGAAAAAAATAAAACTGTTTATTGTACCGAAGATGCAACTGTAAACGGAGTTGGCAATAACAACAACCCCGGAAAAATGTCGGCCAGAAACCAGTTAAGTCCAACCCTAGGTGATGAGTTAATTTTCTTTTCGCAGCAGCGTTCAAAAGTGATTGGGCTGGCATTGAAAGATCGTGCTGCCATCCTACCAGCCGGACATGCCGCCAATGCAGCCTATTGGTACGATAATGGCATTTTTATCAGCAGTGATTATTATATCAAAGAATTGCCGGCCTGGGTTATTGCCTTTAACCAGCAAAAAAAAGCGGAAAGTTATTTAAGCAAAAAATGGGAAACCCTTTTGCCCATTGCACAATACACACAATCCATGCAGGATGATAATCCCTATGAAGGTTTGTTCAAGGGAGAACAAAAGCCTGTATTTCCGCATGATCTGCCGATGCTGATGGCGAGCAATGGCGGACTCAACCTCATCCGCTCAACACCCTTTGGCAACTCCATCACCAACGATTTCGCCATGGCCTGTATTTTGGGCGAGCAACTTGGTAAAGATGAAAATACCGACCTATTGGCCATTAGCTATTCGAGTACGGATTATGTTGGCCACCAATATGGCATAGATGCTATTGAGACCCAGGATACCTACTTAAGGATGGACCGTGAAATAGAAGCATTGCTGGCCTTTTTAGACAAAGAGGTAGGAAAAGACCAATATTTGGTTTTCCTGACCGCAGACCATGCGGGAGTTAGGACACCGTCCTATTTACGCAACAAAAAAACACCGGGGGGCTATGTCAACGAGGACCAATTAAGCGATTCGTTAAAAGCGTATTTCTATAAAACCTTCGGAGACACTTTGGTGTTGGCCTATATCAATCAACAATTTTACCTATCGCAGGAAAAAATTAATCAGTTAAAATTGAAAACAGAAGATGTTTATCAATCGGGAAAAAAATACCTTTTGGGCTTAAAAGAAATCAGTTCGGTTTACAGCAGGGATGTTTTTACCTCGGGGCAGCAGCTACAAAACAACATCGGACAAAAAACGGCCATGGGATTCGACAGCAAGCGTTGCGGTGATTTATTCGTGAACTTTTACCATGGCTATGCAGAGTATCATGAAACCGGAACTACCCATGGATCACCCTATGATTATGATACCCATGTGCCCTTGCTTTTCTATGGTTGGGGAATCAAAAAAGGAGAAGACTGGAACCACTATTCCATTACAGATATAGCTCCTACTGTTTCGGGATTATTGAATATACCGGCACCCGGCGGAGCGACCGGCAAGCCCATTGTACCCCTGCTTCAAAAATAAGTTTTTTGTTCTGTAACTTTTCTGTAACTTAATCGTCACAAAGAAAAAGTTACATGGAACTGTTGATTCAAAACCTATCGAAAACTTACACCAATGGTGTTAAAGCGCTGGATAATGTAAGTCTGACCATCCCAAGAGGTATGTTTGGCCTGCTTGGTCCCAACGGTGCAGGAAAATCATCGTTAATGCGCACCATTGCAACCTTGCAGGAGGCAGATCATGGCTCGATACAATTTGGGTCTATTGACGTTCTGCATCAAAAAGAAGAGGTGCGCAAAATTTTGGGTTATTTGCCCCAAGAATTTGGTGTTTATCCAAGAATTTCAGCGTATGATATGCTGAATCATATTGCCATGCTCAAGGGAATTACCCAAAGAAGTTTGCGCCATGAAATTGTGATGGGCTTGCTTCAGAAAGTAAATTTATTCGACCACCGCAAAAAAGCCCTGAGTGGTTTTTCAGGTGGAATGAAGCAGCGTTTCGGGATTGCCCAGGCTTTGTTGGGGGAACCACAACTTATCATTGTAGATGAGCCCACCGCAGGTTTGGATCCGGGAGAAAGGAATAGGTTTTATAATTTGTTATCAGAAATTGGAGAACAAGTAATTGTAATCTTATCCACCCATATTGTAGAAGATGTTCGCGAGTTGTGTTCGGGCATGGCCATTATTGACAAGGGTAAGGTTTTGTACCACGGCAAACCGGAAAACGCCTTAAAGGGTTTAGAAGGAAAAATTTGGGTAAAGACCTTTAGCCGTGAAGAAATAGAGGAGAAAAAAAACAAGCTGCAAATTATTTCTACCCGTTTGTTGGGTGGGAAACCTGTGGTTACAGTTTATGGTGATTCGGCCCCTGAAGAAGGCTTCAAGGCTGCAACACCGGGATTGGAAGAAGTATTTTTTGCAAAAATTTCAGGACTGGCCTAATCATGAAAGACATCAATCACTTTTTCATTTTTGAATTAAAATTTTGGTTAAGGCAACCGATCATTTATATTTTTCTTCTGGTAAATGCCTTGCTGATATTTGGCGCTACTACGAGTGATTATATATCCATTGGAAAATCATTTGGTAATGTGCATAAAAATGCGCCCTTCGTGATCATGAACTATTATGGAATCATGTCGTTGATTGGTGTTATTATGTCGGCAGCCTTTTATGTATCGGCGGGCTATCGCGACTTTCAATATCAATTTTCGGAATTGCTTTACTCTAAACCCATTCAAATCAGGGGTTTGTTGATTGGAAGATTTCTGGGTGCAACGGTTGCTGCATCGGTGCCACTGCTGGGCATATCATTGGGCAACTGGTTAGGATGTGAAACGGGATGGGTTGATGCAGAGCGCATAGGAAATACCTTTTGGGCTGCACATTTCCAAGGCTTTTTGTATTTCGGATTGCTCAATACTTTGTTTGCAGGCTCCATCCTTTTTTGTGTTGCTGCCTTGGGTCGAAACACGGTGATGGCCTTCTTGTCTTCTATTCTTTTGATTGTGGCCTATAGTCTTTCCAGTTCTTTTACCAAGGATCTTTCCAACGAAAGAATGGGTGTTTTTTTAGATGCCTTTGGTATCAGCGCCTATAATGTGCTCACCAAATATTGGACGGTGGCCGAACAAAACAATCTTTCTTTGCCTGTCGGCCCGGACTTCTTCTTGAACCGATTGTTATGGACCGTACTGGGTTTTGTGCTTCTTTGGTTTACCATAAAAAAATACAGTATAGAGAAAAAAGTGGGGGGCAAAAAAGAAAAAATTCAAGGCGAAAAGGAAGCTCCTACAGAAATCAGTATTCAACATTTGTTTAAAAAATCTGCCGGAAATATTCAATCAGAAAAAGAAGGGAAGCAGTTGATCAGTCAGATAAAATTAGAACTAAAAAGTTTAATCAAAAGTCCGGTCTTCATCATCCTTTTGCTGGTTTCATTGCTGAACGTAATTCCTGCCTTGTTAACGGCCAAGGATGGATTTGGTGGCACTACCCTGCCCATTACTTATCACATGATAGAAATTATGCAGGGGTCCTTGTATCTTTTTTTGGTGGTGATGATTACCATTTTTACAGGCTCAATGGTATGGAAAGAAAGAGATGCGGGTTTAAATGATATTTATGATGCCTTGCCACATTCCACCCGCATCGTTTATATCGCCAAATTAATTGCCCATTTGTTTTTGCTTTTCAGTATTTTATTCATTACGGTATTGGCATCCATGTTGATTCAACTGGTATTGGGATATCATGATTTACAAATAATGCTGTACGCCAAATCTGTTTTTATCCTGAATCAATCTTATTTCTGGATGTTGATCTTCCTTGGATTTTTTATTCATGTTCTGGTGAATAACAAGTCGCTTGGATTTTTCCTTTTCATCATTGTTTTGGTGATTACCATTTTCGGATTTTCCGGCTTCCAATTTAATCATCACCTTTTTATGTTTGGTTCGGCACCCGACTATACCTATTCGGATTTAAATGGATTCGGGCCTTTTAAGTCAGCGGTGCTTTGGTATAAAGTTTACTGGCTGCTTTTTGCCTTTTTGTTGGGTGTACTTACCGTAAAGTTATGGGTGAGAGGAAGAGACGCAAGCAGAAAAACAAGGTGGAAGCAATTTATACAAACATTGGGCTGGAAACAATCCAAGCTATTCTATTTCTTAGTTTTCGTTTGGTTAATTAGCGGTGGCTGGATTGCTTATAATGCTTATGGTCTTAACCACTATGTTTCACCCAAGGAAGAGAAAAAGAGACAAGTTGATTATGAAAAGAATTACAAAAAATACAAAGGAATTGATCAACCGCGAATAACCGATGTACATTACTTTATTGATTTATATCCTTCGGAAAGGAAAATGAAGGTATTCGGACAACTTGTGATCCAAAATAAAAGCAAGGGGAGCATTCAGGAATTACATTTAACCTTACCGGTAGAAATAAAAATAGAACTTGACATTGAAAATGCAACCAGGGTTCATCACGACAGTTTATTGGGTTACAGCATTTATCGTTTCTCTAAAGCCATGCAATCGGCCGAAAAGAGAATGATTAGCTATGAAGGTGTGTTTGAGCAAAAAGGCTTTGGCAATGAGGTGGCCTTTACGCAATTGGTGAACAATGGCTCCTTTTTCAACAACATGGACATTACTCCTCAAATTGGTTATCAAGCGGACCGGGAAATGAATTCGAAGAATGAGCGAAAAAAACAAGGATTGGGGGCAAGAGACAGAATGCCAAAACTAAAACCGGATTGCGGCAAAAGCTGTTATGAAAATTATATTTCGAATCACAGCGATTGGGTGAATGTAAGTACATTGATCGGGACAGCGGCTGATCAAATTGCGGTAGCACCGGGTTCATTTAAAGAGGAAAAATTAATCAATGGCCGAAGGTATTTTCGTTATCAATTAGACCGGGCTTCGGTTGGATTCTATTCTTTCATGTCGGCACGATACGCGGTAAAGAGAGAAAAATTCAAGGGCATAGATTTGGAAGTTTATTATCATCCTACCCATGGATACAATGTGGATAAAATGATGAATTCCATGCGAAAATCTTTGGATTACTACACAACGAATTTCGGGCCCTATTATCATCAACAGGCGCGCATCATTGAGTTCCCGCAATACGCAGATTTTGCTCAGGCCTTTCCGGGCACCATGCCTTACTCAGAGGGAATTGGGTTTATAGCCGACATAGAAAAAGAAAGTGATATTGATATGGTTTTTTATGTTGTTGCGCATGAGATGGGGCATCAATGGTGGGCACATCAGGTAATTGGTGCCAATGTTCAGGGGGCAACCTTATTGTCTGAAACCTTTGCACAATATTCGGCATTGATGGTGATGGAAAAAGAATTTGGCAGGGACAAAATGCAGAAGTTTTTGAAATATGAAATGGATAAATACCTAAACAGCAGAGGGGGAGAAACCATGAAGGAGGTCCCTTTGATGCTGGTAGAGGATCAGGGCTATGTACATTACAACAAAGGAAGTGTAAACATGTATCAGTTAAAGGAGATGATTGGAGAAGACAAGGTGAACAAAGCCCTGCAAAGTTTGATTGAGCAATATGCCTATCGGGAGGCTCCCTATCCAACCTCACTGGCGGCCATTGCAGCGTTTGAAAAGGTTACACCGGATAGTTTACAATATGTAATTCAGGATTTATTCAAGAGCATGACCTTGTACAAAAACAGGATTATTAAAGCGGCTGCGAAAAAGGCGGGCAAGGGTTTTGAGATTACGATGGAGGTTACATCAGAGAAAATGTTGGCGGATTCTATGGGAAATGAAAAAACAATACCGATGCATGACTGGGTTGAATTGGTGTTGTATGATGAATCTGAAAACAGTGAAATGATTGAAAAGGTTTTGGTTCGTAAAAAGGTTCAATTGAAAAACGGCACATCGGTTCACCGGCTTTTATGCGACAAGGTTCCGGATATGGCAGGTATTGATGCTTTTCATTTGTTGATAGACCGAATGCCGGATGATAATGTGCGAGAGGTGGTGGTGGAGTAATTTTTTTTTGTTTGGGTAGCGAGGATATGTCGCTCCTAACGGAGCTTATCTTAACGTATGGGATTTGTTATGAATATACC
>JBILVQ010000156.1:0-7120 GCA_044370375.1 Bacteroidia bacterium | reverse complement strand
GAAAAATCAGGACGAAAGAAATTGTTGTAGAGGATATCAACTGGCCAGATTATGTTTATGAGGAGGGCTATAGCCTTTTGCCCTTACCCGATTTTGCAACTTATATACAACAAAACAAACATTTGCCCAACATTCCATCTGCTTTGGAAATTAAAGAAAGTGGATTGCCACTTGCTGAGATGAGTCACTTGCAAATGCAAAGTATTGAAGTTTTAAGTTTGTACATCATCCAACTAAACGAAAAGTTGGAGGCAATGCAAAAAGAGTTAGACAGCTTGAAGAAAAAATAAATTCAAAAAGAAAAAAAATGAAAACAACAGTCATTTTTGCCCTTTTGAGTTTATCCCTACTATTTAACTCAAAAGAATTATTGGCCCAAGGCGAAACCATGTACCCCATTGGTGAATATTATGTGCCTGATGTAGAATTAAGTAATGTGAACGGAACCATTCAAGGGCCATCCAACGTTTATTTGGGAGGTTCGCACCCTAGTAATTACTTCAAAGTAAACGGCAGTTCAAATATTACTGTAAGTGGGGGTAAAGTTGTAATAAGAAACAGTCATATTGGTGGGAGTACCCAATCCGGCTTTTTTTTCAAAGCAAAAGTATCAGACTATAGTATGGGATGCAATTTTTCTTATCAAAATGGACCACCAGAGGTGCCACTATTTGAAAAAATTGAATTTGGTTTGGAGTTACCAGATTTTTTACAAGAAAGAATTGATGAGTTCTTAACTTCAGGCATATCAGCAGCAAATGCAAATCACCCAGGGTTAAATCCATATGACCCGGAGGATATTAGTGTTGAAGCAACTGTGTTTTATGCAAAAACTGTTACCGGAATTGGAACAACCATTCTTGCTCCTACGATTTTCGGGTTTTACTATCAGGATTTTGACTATGAACTTAATGTTAGCAACGAGGGCATTGATTGGATACCCAAACCAACTAAATATAGGTTTAGGATACGAATTGCTCCGCAAGAACTTGGGGATCATAAATTAGTGCTTTCTGTAAAATATAAGGATGTAAATGGTAACCTTCAAACTTTTCAACCAACAGCCTCCTTTATTGATATGAACAATCTAAACGGTAGCAATCCTGTAAACGATGGTTTATTGGAAGTACATTTTACCGGAGTAAATAATGACAATTCAAAAAAGATCCATAAAGGGTATTTAGAGGTTGGGCTGCATAAGAGACATTTACGTCATTCAAAAAGCCAAACAAGTTTTTTTCCAATAGGAATGAACCTTCCAGAAGTATCATGGGAGGTCCCATATCAAAGCAAATCACCTAGAAAATACAACGATCACAGAATCTTGCTTGGTAAACTTGCTTACCATGGTGGCAATTTCTGTCGTTTGATTTCATTTAATTCGCATTACACAATAGAAGATGCTTTTAATTCCCCCTTAAATACTAATCCCAACTTATTGGGGAATTACCAAAAACCGCAAAAACACATGTTTGAACTTGACAAAACGATTGATTATTGCGAAAACAATAACATATTTTTACTCTTTTGTTTGCAAACAAATTATCCATTTTTCATGGGTATAGCTGGTTACAATCCTCAAGAAAATTGGGAGAACAATCCTTATAATTATGAACTACTGAGTGGTCAAAATCCAACCCTTCCCGACCAATTTCTTACTCATTTGGAAGCAATTCGATTCTGGAAAAACAAGGCTAGGTATGCTCAGGCAAGATGGGGATACTCCCCAGCAATTGCAGCATGGCAATTAATGAACGAAATTAATGATATGGGCTTAAATAAGGTTCCGAAATTAGTAAATGGTGTTCAAGAGGTAGTGAATGGTGAACCTCAATTTAATTCACGCAACCCTTACTACCTTAACTCTCCAGATCACCGGCCTTCCCTTGTTACTGCTGTTGCAAACTGGCACTGCACTATGGCCAGTTATCTTAAAACAATGTATCCAGCTAAAATAATTACTCCTAACTACATTGAACGGGCTGGGATAAATGGATTTAATTATGAATTTGACAATACCCATGCATGCCAAGCTATTGATTTTATGACATACAACACTTACAATTACTCCCTAGGAACAGGGAGTGGGAATAGAATAAGATTTCAAAATATTAATGACCTTATTTACAAGCCAAGTAATACTTCAGCAATTGTAGGCAATGAGCTAGGAATATACTCCGACAAACCACTATTGCTCGCAGAAATTGGCAGCAATGGTGCGGAGGAGGGATATACAAAATTTGACTCCCGAATTGAAACAGATTGTACAGATATTGAATTTCACAATGCAATTTGGGCAGGAGTAATGTCCGGTACTGCTGGCACTCCGCTTCAATGGCATAGAAAGGATTTTTATGATGGTAATTTTAGAACCTATGACCTTGACACTATGCTCCGAAATTTTGAAGCACTAAATTCCTTTTTTGCCGACTTAGACTTCGAAACCCATAAGTATAGGCCAAGTGTGTCAAAAATGGACCAACTGATTCATGAGGAGGGCAATACTGAGGAAAAAGAAAATGAAATGCAAATGGAAGTCTATGTTATGCAGAACGACAACAGTGGAATAGGCAATCACAGTGACATGGGCTTTGGTTGGGTTCACCATAAAAAATCGGGATGGAAAATTAAAACCGGAATATATGACGGCACGACGAACAGTTGTGCAGACGCCCCATTGGAAGCCGTGAATCCGATTGATGTAATCGCACCCAACACAAACACCTATAAATTGGAAGGATTCAAAACTGGAAGCTATTTTTTAGAAGCATATGATACCCAAACAGGAGCTGCTATTTTTTCATCAAACTACAATAGTGTTATTCATGCAGGGCTTAATAACAAACTGGAATTATCGGTGCCACATGTTGCATTATTGCAATCACCACAATTAGTTGGTGACTATGCCTTTAAATTTTGGCATGTAAGTCAAAACGGCAATGACTTAAGGTTAAACAACACCAATAACACATCAGATTCAACAAAGCTTCAGCAAACTGAGATAATCTTGCCTGGAGACAATGATGAGTTTAAAAAATACGCTTTTGTTTCCGTTGCTCCTAACCCCTTCTCTTCTGTAGTAAATGTTAACGCGGCTGATGAAATCACAAATATTATTCTTTACGATTGTACAGGAAGAGTTGCACTGTTTCTTGAAAACGTTAACAACAATTCATCTCAAATACAATTGCAAAATTTTGCTGATGGAATTTACCAACTTAATGTTCAAACCAAAAGCGGAATAACCAAAACTTTTAAAATTGTAAAAAATGAATAAAATCAACTTTATACTTTTACTTATTCTATCTGCCCCTATTTGCATTGCTCAAAAAAGAGTTAGCATTGGTCTCTCAGTTGAAAGAAATTACAATGCTACCTACAGGAGATTAACGGCAGGGCGTCCATACGATGCAAAGGACCTTGCTTTCATGGATACGGTGCATAATCCTTGTTTTACAAATTCTATTCGCGCTTCATTGGAAGTTAAGATCTGGAAAATTATTGGGTTAAAAACAGGCTTTAGGTACGGCAGAAAGGGAGTATTAAGTTGTCAGGACAGGGATTATATTTACAACTATTTTACAGGGATATATACTCCAAGGCAATATTATTTTATTTTTCCAACAAAAACCTTTTCAATTCCCTTGATGCTTACACTGAAGCAAGGGTTTTGGAAAGAAAAATTTTATTTAGCATTGTCCTGTGGTTTTGAACGGTCCTACAGAAAAACAACTGAGTACAACAGGGAGGACAACTATCCTCATAGCTTAGCCGGAATTAGAAGAGGCTTTTGGGGCTTTCAACCCCAAAAGCCCATACCAGAAACATCCGTTTTTTATGATGATTCAATAGGTCCAGCACGTTGGCAATACATTTTTGAATTACAATTAAAATTTAAATTATTAAAAAATCTTTATATAATGGCCCACGGAATTTATTTACCCGACAGAAAGTTTAGGAATAACTCTTATGATTCCGGTCTTGGAAAATACTATGAACATCAGGTTAAGTTTTTCACCTATAGTGCCGGGTTAGGATTAAGTTACAGTTTTTAAGAAAACTAAAATAACTGATTTTACCCCATCTGTTGGTATGCATCAGTAAAAAAACATTGTTCACAACACAAAAGAAAGAATCTATTGTAAGAAACCAAATGCTAAGCAAAAAGAAAATAATAAGCAGCGGCAGAAGTATAAAATCTAAGGAAATCTGCTCAAGAACCAAAAAAAACTTGCCTTATGTTTAAAACTATGAAAAAAAAATATTACGCAACAATTGTAACCGTGCTGCTAACCTTTCCATTGCTTACTTGCAAAAAATTCGAAACTACTGTTGTTACCGGCAAACTCATCAATGTGGCCATTAACAAGCCAATGTCCGGTGAAACCATGGTTCTGGCAACGGTGGAAAGCGGCTCTGTTCTTATCCCTGAAAAAGCTAAAGTAGCACAAACTGCAATTACTGACAATTCCGGATCCTTTTCCTTTAATTTTGAGGCCTATGAACCCCGGATAAATCAACGGCAGCCCTATTACTATGTTTATTGGGCTAACCTTAAGGAAAAAAGAGCTCCAACCAGAGTAGAAAATATAAATCTAAATGAGTTTTACAATACTGATTTGAGTTATACCAAAATGATAACGAACCTGGGTGGAACGAATCAATTAGACTTCTATGCAGCTATACTAGGCACCTTAAAAGTAAAATGTATTAATGAACTAGCAACCCCTAGTATTACTGACACCTGCGAAATCAGAATCATAAATCCATTGAAGGATTTTTTATTGGGATATCACAGCGGAACAGGTGACAGGTTCGTTGAATATTTTGAATATAGAGACATTTATTATTTGCCACTAATTACAGGGTCCAATACCATTCGCGCCATTATCAAAAAAAACAGCCAAACAATCATCAAAGACACTACCTTTTTTGCAGAGGATAAGGAATATTATTTTGAGTTTAGGTATTGATGATAAAGGAACTCCCACCAAAAGGGAAATACCATTAAGCCTAATAATTAAAAATCATCCTTAATTCTATTGATTTTCCATGTTTTCATTCTAATTCTAAACTCACTTGAATTCTTTCTTCGCGTTTTAAGCAGCAATAAAAAAGGTTTAGGCCAATGACTTATGCCTTCGGTTTTCTTGCAAGGCCAAGGCCACATCCATCATCCTCCCACCGGAATGGCTTCGTATTGCTGAATCCTGGCCTTCCAGCGTTTTAAATCCCAGCTTCCCAGTGCATATTGCATCGCACCCTTCAACCAGTGAACCTCAACATTCATTCGCTTTATAAACAAAGGATTTGCATCAAGCGCATTATTCCCCGGCAATGTAGTAAAGTGATATTGATAATTTTCAGCAATTAATTTCTTCTCCCTGGGTCCAACACTCTCTAAACTATTGTTGATGCTGCAAAAAGAAGAAACCCGCTCAATGCCCATTGTCCTTAAATAATTTTTTACCTCCACCACTTCCCTCCTGCTTTTTTCTTCATTGCTCTTTGCAGCCACCAAAGAATGGGTGTAAGTATGCGCTGCAATCCTATGTCCCATCGTCTGCAATTGCAATAAATCTTCTCTGCTCATCGCTAAACAATCCTCCGCCTCAGGATGAGTGGCTGCCGGTGGGTTCGGACGAATGTGGGTGGCGTAATAGGCCGCTTGCTCCCCTACCGGACAATCAATGAATGCCGGTACAACAAAAAAATAAGCAGCCACACCCTCCTGTTGCAGAAATCTTGCTACATGTAAATTGTTCTTCAATCCATCATCAAAAGTAAGCAGTAACTGACGCCCGGAAATCGCTTTCGATCCGTTCATCATTGCTTCGAATTCATTGGGTGAAACAAAGGAATAATAGCGCTTCAACCAATTATACTGAGCCTTGAATTCATCCATCATGCTCAAAGGCGTACCATGATAATTCAACACCCATAAACCCTTTTCGGCCGGACGATGCATCAACCATTCTATCGTCCCCAAAAGTGATTTCACCAAATGAGCCCTATCGTGAATTTTTGGGTTGTAGTTCATGCTTACCAAGTATCAATATCAGAACGATATAGCTTCCAATGAGCAGCTACATCCAGTTCAGGGAGGTCTTTGATGGGTTTATGAATAAAGTAAATCTTCTTCTCAATTTTTTTAAATCCTATGCTCTCCACATGCTTCAACAAAACCTCATCAGCCGGGTTCAAAGCAATAGAAACAAAAGTGGCCAAATGCTTTGATGTTACCGCCTTGCACAATTCTGCAACTGCAAATTTCAACACCGAGGCATCTAAATTACCGTACTCTAAATCGCCAATGACCATTTCCTTCAAGTACTTCTTTCGGGTTTGGAATTTCACCGTAAGCCTTACCTCATCTGAGGTTCCCTTCTTAAAAACGTATTGATAATAGGGGGTATTTTTTTGGTATGCCTTCCTCCATTCACAAAAATCTTTAGAATGATGCAAGCGAATAATTTCTGCTGAGGACGAAGAAGGTAGATAATCGGGGCTGGAAAAAACATGGTTGAGTTTTTTCTCTGTATGACTGAGCAAAGGCGAAAGAAAAGATGACCTCTTCACATACCATTGCAGGTTGAGCACATTGCTCCATTTTTTTCTGATAAAACTACCATAGGAAGCCTCTACCGGAAAACCCATTAAAAAGTCGATGTTGGATTTTTGTGCCTTCTCCTCAACAAAAGTCAACAATTTCGCAAAGATTCCTTTTCCGCGGTAATCGGGATGAACCAATGAATTACCCGATTGGTAACTATTGTATTCCTTTCCCTTGTATAGGTAAGGCCAAAAGAAGAAGGTTTGAAAACCTGCTAACTTTTGGCCATCCATAGCGACTGCTCTGATGCATCGTTCCTTCTGAAAAGGGTGTTCGTAAAAGGTCCTGAAGTATTCACCAAAGGACTTCTCTTCCACCCCATATTCCATCACAAACAACTGGATGACCTGTTGAAACAAAGAGGCATCGTAATCCCTGATTATTAATTCCATTGACGAAAATAATCAATTAAAAACCTGATCTTCTTCTGGGTGGTTTATCGCCCCATTTTCCTTTGTCTTTATCGGCACCGGCTGCAAAACCTTTTTTACCGTAGGCCGGTTTTTC
>JBILVQ010000155.1:0-7157 GCA_044370375.1 Bacteroidia bacterium | reverse complement strand
GCAGGATCTTTGTCTTCTAAAACATCTGCGTTTTGGCCGCGAGATTTTACCTGAACGATAGGTCCCTTTGGAATAAACATTCCTGCTATTTCTACAACATCCTGCAAGGAGCCACCGCCATTGTTTCTAACATCAATGATGAGTCCATCAATGCCTTCGGCCTTTAGTTTCATTACCTCTTTTTTCATGTCGGTAGCACATCTTCTTCCTCCTTGTTTGTTAAAGTCGGCATAGAAACTAGGCAGCTTGATGTAACCAATTTTTTTACCACCTGTTAGCACCAATGATTTGGCATAGGTTTCTTCAAGCACCACCACATCGCGGATGATAGGAATAACCACCACACTGCCGTCTACTTTGCGCACGGTTAAACGAACTTCGGTTCCTTTTTTCCCGCGCACGAGTGTAACAGCTTCATCGAGGCGCATGTCGGTTACATCAACGGGGTCGTTAGGACCTTGTGCAACTTTTATGATTACATCTCCTGCTTTTAATTGACCCTGGCGCCAGGATGGGCTTCCGGGAATAATGTTTGAAACCTTGATGCTACCGTCTTTCTCTTGCAGTTGGGCACCAATGCCTTCCAGTTGACCGCTCATTGCGATGTCGAAATTTTCTTTTACCCTTGGAGGGAAGAATTCGGTATGCGGATCATAGGCATTAGAAATGGTGTTTAAGTAAACGCCCAATCGGTCGGTATCTTCTTGTTTTTTTAGTCGCTTAAAAAAATCGGTGTAATTTTTTTCCACCTTTTCTCTTGCGTCTTTTTCCATCGCCTCGAAAGATTTTTTTTCTATAACGGTATCTTTTTTTGCTTCGGCTTTTTCCTGTGTTTCCATCATATCACTTAATCGAATGAGGGTTTGGTATTTAAGCACTTTTCTCCATTCATCTTTCAGTGCCTGGGCATTGGCAGCATAATTTAACTTCTTGTTATCGGTTTCAATGCTTTCCTGAATAGTATAATCAAAGGGTTTGCTCAGCAGTTCTTTATAAAAACCCTCTACTTCGTTCATGCGTTGATTGAGAATATTGTTGGCTTCTTCAAAGAAGGTCAGTTTACCGCTCAGCACTTCATCATCAATTAAGCGTCTGGATTTTTTGAGTTGATCTATATCAGATTGTAGGAAGAATTTTTTGTTGATGTCTAAGCGTTTGATGTATAAATCATAAACATCCTCTGAGAAGCGGTCGTTAAACTCACGCGGACTAAAATGAGCACCGTTGAGCAATTGCAGCATAACGGTTTCGGTAACAATAGATTTTTGTGGATCGGATTGTTCGCGGGGTAAGAAAGAGCAGGTAATTAAACCTGAAGCAAGCAGGAGGCAGAAGCTAATGCCCAATAGCAGTCTTTTGTTCATAGGGTAAATGGTGGAGCATGTAAATATCTGTTTTTAACCGTTCAAATAGAAACAAGGTTGCCATGAGGACTAAAATTTAGCGTTTTTTAGGGAGAGATGGGCAAGGAGACAGCTGTTTTGCGTCAACAATAGTGGTAACCCGTCATGAAGGAATCTTTCGTACTTAGTTACCGAAAATGCGTAATGGCGAGACTGACTGAACAAAGGGGGCTTGTATTTGTTAGGCAGGATGATTTGCGAAAAGAAAAAACAATTTTAAAAATACCATAAAAGTGGTATCTTTGCCGCCTCAATTTAGATTTAATCTAAATAAACACAAGCTATGATAACCGTATCAGAACGAGCCAAAGAGCGGGCGATAAGCCTCATGAAAGACGAAAACCATCCCGAAGGCACCTTTATCAGGGTAGGAGTAGAGGGAGGAGGTTGTTCGGGACTATCCTACAAGCTGGAGTTTGACCATCAGCCCAAAGAGGGCGACCAGCATTTTGAAGACAAAGGGATAAAAATTGTGGTGGACAAGAAGAGTTTTTTATACCTGATTGGAACCGAGCTGGATTATACAGGTGGATTGAACGGAAAGGGGTTTGTATTTATTAACCCCAATGCTTCGAGGACCTGTGGCTGCGGAGAGAGTTTTTCGGTATAAACGGCAGATAAAAACAACAGCGTATGTCAGAAGAAATCCTGGATGAAATTACCTCTTCGGAGTATAAGTATGGCTGGAGCAGCGATATAGAAACAGAAACAGCACCCAAGGGGCTGAGCGAAGAAACGGTGCGCTTTATTTCGCTGAAAAAAAACGAGCCCGAATGGATGCTCGAAAGTAGGTTGAAGGCCTTCAGGCACTGGCAGAAAATGGTTGAGCCAAAACACTGGCCACACCTGAAGTATCCGGAAATTGACTTTCAGGATATCATTTATTATGCAGCACCCAAGGCGCCCAAAACCGTAGCCAGTCTGGACGAGATAGATCCTGAATTGTTGAGGACCTTTGAAAAGCTGGGAATTTCATTGGAAGAGCAAAAGCGTTTGGTGGGAATGGAATCAACGGTAGCGGTGGATGCCGTTATTGACAGTGTTTCTGTTAAAACCACATTCAAAGAAACCCTTGCCGAAAAGGGAATTATTTTTTGTTCCTTCAGCGAAGCCGTTCAGGAACATCCTGAATTGGTAAAAAAATACATGGGTTCGGTAGTTCCTTATACCGATAATTTTTATGCAGCGCTCAACGCAGCGGTATTCAGCGATGGCTCTTTTTGTTACATCCCGAAAGGTGTTCGCTGTCCGATGGAGCTTAGCACCTACTTCCGCATTAACACGGCCGGAACCGGACAATTTGAGCGGACTTTAATTGTTGCCGATGAAGGCGCCTATGTTAGTTATTTAGAAGGATGCACAGCCCCAAAACGTGACGAAAATCAGTTGCATGCTGCGGTGGTAGAAATTGTTGCGCATAAAAATGCTGAAGTAAAATATAGCACCGTTCAGAATTGGTATCCTGGTGATAAAGAGGGAAAAGGTGGTATTTATAATTTTGTGACCAAGCGCGGTATTTGTTTTGGCGATTACTCAAAAATTTCGTGGACCCAGGTTGAAACCGGTTCATCCATTACTTGGAAATATCCTTCCGTTATTTTAAAGGGCGACCATTCTGTAGGGGAGTTTTATTCAGTTGCCGTAACCAACAATCATCAGCAAGCCGATACCGGCACCAAAATGATTCATTTGGGCAAAGACACGCGGAGTACCATTATTTCAAAGGGGATTTCGGCAGGCTTTAGTAACAACAGTTACCGTGGATTGGTAAGAATTGCAAAAGGTGCTAAAAACGCCAGAAATTTTTCGCAATGCGACTCCTTGCTGATGAGTGATCAATGCGGTGCCCATACTTTTCCTTATATCGAAATCAAAGATAAATCGGGCATTGTAGAACATGAAGCCACCACTTCGAAAATTGGCGAAGACCAAATATTTTATTGCAAACAAAGAGGTATCGATACCGAAAAGGCCATAGGATTAATTGTGAACGGCTATTGTAAAGACGTGTTGAATCAATTGCCCATGGAGTTTGCCGTAGAGGCACAAAAATTACTTTCCATTAGCTTGGAAGGATCAGTAGGATAACAAAAACAAACGTAAAAAAGCAAATCATGCTTCATATTAAAGGATTAAAAGCAGGCGTTGAAGAAAAAGAAATTTTGAAAGGCTTTAACCTGGACATCAAACCGGGAGAAGTACACGCCATTATGGGACCAAACGGTTCAGGAAAAAGCACCTTGGCCAATGTGCTTGCCGGCAAAGACGGTTATGATGTTAGCGAAGGAAGCGTTAGCTTTTGCGGTAAAGATTTATTGGAGCTTTCGCCTGAAGATCGGGCGCGAGAAGGTTTGTTTCTGGCATTTCAATATCCTGTAGAAATACCGGGCGTGAGCAATATTAACTTCTTGCGCACAGCCATTAATGAAATCAGAAAATACAAGGGACTCGATGCCATGGAAGCCAAAGACTTCTTAAAAATGGTGAAAGAGAAACAAGCATTGGTTGAATTGCAAGGTTCGCTTGCCAACCGCAGCGTAAATGAAGGCTTTAGCGGTGGTGAAAAAAAGCGCAATGAGATTTTTCAGATGGCCATGCTGGAACCAAAATTTGCTGTGTTGGATGAAACCGATTCGGGATTGGATATTGATGCCTTGCGCATTGTGGCCAACGGAGTGAATCAGCTTCGCTCTCCTGAGCGCTCCTTTTTAGTGATTACCCATTATCAAAGATTACTCGATTATATCGTGCCCGACTTTGTGCATGTAATGGTTGAAGGAAGGATTGTAAAATCAGGTCCTAAAGAACTGGCCCTTGAGTTGGAAGAAAAAGGATATGACTGGATTAGAAACGAAATGGGTGCTGCACAAACGGTTTAATGCGCGATGAACAACAATCTTAATACCGTGTCGAGCCATACAGGCCTTTTAAAACCTTGGGAGCCTGAGCAGTTGATTATTCCATCAGGAAACCAATTCCCTGACCCATCGGTTATTGCCTTGGCCAAAGAATGCTATTTAAAAAGAGGAATTCCGAATCGCAAGGATGAAGAATATAAATACTCTGATACCACTTCTCTTTTTAATCAACCCATCTTGTTGGGAGATGGCTCCTCCTCCGGCAAAGAAATTTCCTTTACGCCTTTTTCGGAGGATGTATATCGTTTGGTTTGCATCAATGGAATTTTTCAACCATCACTTTCTCAAGTGCCGGCAAGCATTGAAGTTTTGCCCTTAACCGAAGCCCTTGCGCAAAAGGGTGATTTCATTCAACAATACCTTGGTAAAGTAGCTCCTGTTCAGGAGGATCCTTTCGTGGCGATTAACACTTTGCAATTTACAGGTGGATTGTTTATCCGCGTGCCAAAGGGCGTTGTAGTTGATAAAGCCATAGAACTGATTCAGGTTTTTGAATCGTTGGATGAAAAGATGAAGTCTTTGTATTTTCCGCGCATTTTTATGGTGATGGAAGATTTCTCTGACCTTGTTTTTTTTGAAAACGGTCAGGTTTCAACAGGAGAAAAAAATGTTTTGAAAGTTGGGGTTGCCGAAGTTTTGGTTGGCGAAAACGCCCGCCTGAAATATTACCGTTTACAAAATGAAGCAGAAGGTTTTGAGCAAATCAACGACCTTTCTGTTCATGCTGCTGCCAATAGCCATGTTGATACCAACACCATTAGTTTGGGGTCGTCATGGATTAGAAACAATCTTTCTATTCGTTTGAATGGAAGAAACAGTGAGGCGCATTTGAATGGTTTGTTTATCACGCATGGTCGTCAGCACATGGATCATCATACGCTGGTTGATCATCGTGTTGATCATTGCGAAAGCAATCAGGTGTATAAAGGCGTATTAAACGGTCGTTCCACCGGAGTGTTTAACGGAAAAATATTTGTAAGAAAAGACGCACAAAAAACCAACGCATACCAAAGCTCAAAAAATATTTTATTGAGTGATGATGCTACCATCAATACCAAGCCGCAATTAGAGATTTATGCTGATGATGTAAAGTGTTCGCATGGTTCATCTACGGGTCAGTTGGATGAGCAGGCCATCTTTTATTTGCAGGCTCGTGGAATTGGGAGGGATGCTGCCATTCAATTGTTGATTCATGCCTTTGCGCTTGATGTTTTAGAAACCATTCGCGAAGAAAAGATTCGGGCTTATTTGGCTGCATTGATTGGTGCTGCCTTGGAGAACAATAAATTATGATGTATAGCGATCGGGAAATATTTTTCGATGTAGCCCGCATCAGGGCGGATTTTCCGATACTGCAAAGAAGGATCAACAACAAGCCGTTGATTTATTTCGACAATGGGGCAAGCACACAAAAGCCACAACAAGTATTTGATGCCATAAAAGATTACAATGAGCATCATCATGCTAACATACACCGAGGCATTCATACTTTAAGTCAGGAAGCAACTCAAATTTATGAGGATGCCCGCAAAGTTGTTCAGAAACATATTTGTGCATGCCATGCGCATGAAATTATTTTTACATCGGGCACTACTGCCTCCATCAATATGGCCGCACAAATTCTTGCCCGGCAATTTTTGAAGGCAGGAGATGTGGTGATGGTAACCCAAATGGAGCATCACTCCAACCTACTTCCCTGGATGATGCTTTGCAGGCACTATGATGCCCAATTGAAGTATATTCCGGTGTTGGACAATGGTCAGTTAGACATGGCCTGGTTTAAAAAAGAAATTTCTGAAGGCGTTAAGATTCTTGCGTTTACCCATGTTTCCAATACCCTAGGCATTAGCAATCCTGTTAGAGAGATGGTCGCTACTGCGCGTGCCTATGGTGTAAAAACAGTGGTTGACGGAGCACAGCGCATTCCCCATCATGCCATTGATGTGGTTGATTTGGATGTTGATTTTTATTGTTTTGGTGCGCACAAAGTTTATGGCCCCACCGGTATAGGAGTTCTTTACGGGAAAGAAGAATTGCTGGAAGCGTGTGAACCTTGGCAATGGGGCGGAGGGATCATTTCGAAAGTAAGTTTTACAGAGGTTGTTTTGGCAGAACTGCCGCATAAATATGAGGCAGGAACTCCCAATATGGAAGGGGCTGTTGGTTTGGCGGCAGCATTGCAATATGTTTCTGCTATTGGATTAGAAGCCATAGCAACGCATGAGGCGGAATTATTAAATCGTGCAGAACAGGGAATCAAAGAAATTGAAGGCCTCACCCTATTGGCAGCAGGAGAGCCCAAGAGTGGGGTATTGTCTTTTGTTGCCGCAGGCATTCATCCATCGGACATAGGAACCTTGTTGGATCAAATGGGCATTGCCGTTAGAACCGGACACCATTGCACCCAACCGCTAATGGAGCGTTTTGGCATTAGCGGCACTGTAAGGGCCGGGTTTGGAATTTATAATACGAAGGAGGAGGTTGACTTTTTTTTAGATGGCATAAGGAAAGCCATGAAGATGTTGCAATGATGAGAATAGAAAACATAGAACAAGAAATTGTAGAAGAGTTTGAACTCTTTGGCGATGATTGGGAGCAGCGTTATGAGCATTTGATTGACATGGGAAAAACACTGCAAAGGATGCCCGAAGAATTGAAGACTGAAGAGCGTTTGATACGGGGTTGTCAGAGTCGGGTTTGGTTATATGCCGCATTGAAGGACGGCCGGGTGGAATTTATGGCCGACAGCGATGCCATTATTACCAAGGGAATTGTAGCCATGATGATTCGTGTATTGAGCGGTCATCGCCCTGAGGAAATTGTTGCTGCGCCCTTG
>JBILVQ010000330.1:0-3193 GCA_044370375.1 Bacteroidia bacterium | reverse complement strand
CCGAAATGAATGGATTTGAGGCAACATCGCACATCAGAAATGAAATGAAAAACAACATACCCATCATTGCCCTTACAGCCGATGTAACCACCATGGATCTAAATAAATGCAAAGCGGTAGGCATGAATGACTATGTGCCAAAACCCCTTGACGAAAAATTGCTGTTAAGCAAAATAATCAAATTGGTTAGTTCAAGGGAAACCTACTCTAATCCAAGCTCAGATACAGCAGAATCACTCAGTCAAACCAAATACATTGACCTAACCTACTTGAAAGAAAGAACCAAATCGAATCCCACCCTACTCATCGAGATGATTACGATTTATCTGGAGCAAACACCTACCTTCATTAACGGCATAAAAGAAAGTCTGGCCAAACAAGATTTTGCAACCCTGGAGGCCTACATCCATAAAATGATTCCTTCTTTCAGCATCATGGGTATTCATAAAAAATATGAAACCCTTGCGCGACAACTTCAGGAATACGCCATCATGCAACAAACCTCAAGAATGCAGGACATGGTCATTACCCTTGAAAATGTGTTTCAAAATGCACAAAAAGAACTGGAGGAAGAATTAAGCAAACTAAAACAATCCATCCATGAATAACCCCAAAAAAATAAAACTATTTCTAGTAGATGATGATCCTTTGTTCCTGAAAAATCTGGAAATTGAGTTTTCACAATTGAAAACCTATGAAGTTATCACCTTTTCAACAGGTGAAGAATGCCTTGAAAACCTTGACCAAAATCCTGATGCCGTTGTCCTCGACTATCATTTAAACGGTATAGACCAAAAGGCCATGAATGGACTTGAAACCCTCGATAAAATAAGGGCCTGCAACCATCAATTGCCAGTAATTATTCTGTCCTCTCAAGACAAAATTGAAGTTGCTGTTAATTGCATGCATCATCATGCCAACGATTATGTAGTAAAAAGTGAAACATCTTTCATGCGCATACAAACCATCATTGCCTCTATTATCAAATTTAGGAAGGCAGAAAAGGAATTAAAATGGTACATGGAAAGAATGTAAAAAATAGAGGCCTTCCCTATCCAACGGGGTTTTTCAATACCAAATTATTCTTTATAAGGACCGATAAGAAATACCATGACCATCATGGAAGAAGGATAAAAATTCGTTATCAAAACGAAAACATAAACGCTGTATGAAAAACATATTGCAACAAAGCAAAAGTTTTTTCACAGAAACAGCGCTTATCTTTCAATTCACACTAAAGTTTTTCCGGCAATTGCCCTCCGCTCCTTTCGAATTCAGAGAGCTGTTGAAACAATGTTACCTGATAGGAAACAAATCGTTTATCCTGGTGGCCATCACAGGATTCATCATGGGTTTGGTGCTCACCATTCAGGCGCGACCCACCCTAAGCGATTTTGGTGCGGAATCATGGTTGCCGGCAATGGTATCTGTATCCTTAATCCGTGAAATTGGCCCTGTAATCACAGCCCTTATTTGTGCCGGAAAAGTTGGATCAGGGATAGGTGCCGAACTCGCTTCAATGCGCGTAACAGAACAAATTGATGCCATGGAGGTATCGGGCATGAATCCCTTCAAATATCTGGTGATTACAAGGGTGCTGGCTACAACGTTAATGATTCCTGCCTTGGTAATCTTTGCTGACTTTATCGGCCTAATGGGTGCCTACATAGCAGTAAACCTAAGCTCAGAAATCAGTCTGAATTTTTACTTCTATCAGGTCTTTGAAAAATTAGACTTCTACGACCTGTTTCCTGCAATGATCAAAACAGTATTCTTCGGACTTGCCATTGGATTGATTGGTTCTTACATGGGATATCATGCCGAAAAAGGAACCGAAGGCGTTGGTAAAGCGGCCAATGCAGCCGTGGTGGTGTCTTCACTCAGCATCTTTATTCTCGACTTAATTGCAGTACAACTTACCAGTTTACTTTCTTAAAGCATAACATAATGGATAACGTACTTGAAGTAAAAGAAATGCAAAAATCCTTTGGCGAAAAAATGGTGCTGCAATCCATTACTCTTCATCTTAAAAAAGGAGAAAACCTTGCCATTCTTGGGAAATCAGGTTCCGGGAAATCTGTACTCATCAAATGCATTATTGGCCTAATACCGCTCAACAGTGGTGAGATTCATTTGTGGGGAAAAAGCCTGAGTGATCTCAAAGAAAAAGAACTGAATGTACTCAGAAAAAAAATTGGGTTCTTGTTTCAAAGTGCTGCCCTTTATGATTCGATGACCGTAAGGGAAAATCTTGAATTTCCACTAAGAAATAACAGAGAATTGACGACTTCAGAAAAAGAAAACAGAATTCTGAAAACACTTGAAAATGTTGGATTATCTGAGGCCATCAACAAGTATCCATCTGAATTATCGGGTGGAATGAGGAAAAGAATAGGATTGGCGAGAACATTAATGCTCAACCCGGAAATCATGCTTTACGATGAGCCAACAACAGGCTTAGACCCCATCACCGCAAAAGAAATTAGCCAATTAATTGTTCAACTCCAAAAGGACACCGGAACATCCTCCATCATTATTACCCACGACATGCATTGCGCAAAAATAGCATCCGACCGCATTGCCATTTTAAACGAAGGAACTTTTGTTGGGGAAGGAACTTTCGAAGAGCTTCGAAACGCGGATAATCCATTCATACAATCCTTTTTTGAACCCTACTAAAAAAAATAAAATGCAAAAACCAAAAGCACATTCCTACAAACTGGGAATTTTTATCATGACCAGTCTGTTGTTGTTCATCGTGGGCATTTACTACATTGGTAAGAAACAACTCTTATTTGATTCCACCATAACGGTGAACGCAGTATTTGCAGACATCAACGGCTTACAAATAGGCAACAATGTAAGATTCTCCGGTATTAATATCGGAGTGATTGAAACCATAGAAATCATCAGCGACAGTAGCGTAAAAATCAGTTTTAACATCAAAGAAGATGTTCAAAAATTTATCCGCAAAGATGCCATCGCGGTGGTAGGTTCAGATGGTTTGATGGGCAACAAGGTGATTTCCATTTTACCGGGTGGCAAAACCGAAAAACAAATCAAAGCAGGAGAATACCTTCGAACCATCGGCACGGTAAGCATGGATGATATCATGGTGAATCTGCAAGTAGCCAGTGAAAATGCAACCATCATCACCGAATACCTCGCCATCATTACCCACAATATCAGTCGA
>JBILVQ010000281.1:0-3972 GCA_044370375.1 Bacteroidia bacterium | reverse complement strand
CGAGGGAAAGGAACCATCGGAAAACTATTCATGGACACGGTGTTTGCCGAAACCATTGATGATGCCGTTTCTAACATCAAACAAGGTGCCGGAGGATTCAAAAAAAACATGGATGCTGCCGGCAAAAACATCCTGCTGCGAGGCGTATTTAAAACAAAAGACAAGGCGTCAAAAAAATAAAGCATGCCTCGATTATCAAAAAAAAGAATGAACACCACCAAGCATCCTCCTATTCACTAACCATGTGCTTTTCAACAACAGCAAGCTTTACCGCTTTTGTGGTATTAAGTTTAACCGGAGCCAAAACCCTCAGCATCAACAAAAGGAAAGATGCCCAAATGTTTGCGGCCATACCAATCATCTTTGGACTACAACAGCTCACCGAAGGAATTGTATGGTTGGGATTAACGCACCACAGTTCCTGGACCCATATTCCAATTTATTACTTCGTATTCTTTGCCCAAGTACTCTGGGCTGTATGGGTTCCATTGTCCATTCTAAAAATAGAAGAAAATCCACTAAGAAGAAAAATAATGAAAGTCTGTTTGGCCATCGGAATCCTTCTTGCAGCCTACATATCGGTTTGTATGATTTTCTATAAAATATCAGCAGGGATCACCCACCTTCATATCAACTATTACCTCGATTTTCCACACAATCAATACCCCTTGCTGGGTCTATTTTATTTAATTCCCATCATTCTTCCGCCCATCATCTCTAGTACCAAATGGATGAAATCGATTGGATATCTATTGCTTAGTTCCATGGTCTTTACGAAAACCTATTACCAAGATGAAGTAATCTCTGTGTGGTGCTTTTTTGCAGCTCTTATTAGCATTCTTGTATATTTTGTGATTGATAATCTTCCTGTAAAAAGTAAATTTTCTAAGCAATTCAAATACGCTTCTGTAAACCTGAACTTCAAAATGTAAAATCTGCAATCATTCCTACACCTTCTGTAATTTAAGTGAAATTATTCGTCTGAAATTTGCAGCGTGGTAACACTATCACCAATAACAACAAGGCAATGAATAAACATGAAATGAAAGGCAACTGGGAAGAGCAAAAAGGAAAGCTGAAGATGAAATTCGCGATGCTAACCGATAATGATCTGATGTTTGCAGAAGGCAAAAAAGATGAAATGATGGGCAGATTGCAAAAAATCCTGGGCAAGTCGAAAGAAGAATTACAAAAAGTAATTGCTTCCCTTTAAAGGAGCGGCACAACACAGTTTGGCCTAAAGCCCAACTGTGTTTTTCTTCCTTCTTGTTTTCGTAAATTATTTATCAGGGCAAGTCTTTCTTCTATTCCACAAAATAGAACCTATACAAGTCTTAAGCTTCATTCGACTGACCATGATTTCAATCAAAAGAGAAGGAATTGTTCTGGAAAAAACTTCCCTGGACTTCGAAAACGAAGCAGTCCTCAATCCTGCGGTTATAAAAATCGACAATGAGGTTCACATGTTCTATAGGGCCGTTAGAAAAGGAAATTTTTCAACGATAGGCTATTGCAAATTCGATGGACCCCTGAAATTGATTGAGCGTAATAAAACGCCCTTGCTAGCACCGATTACCATTGCAGAAACCCACGGAATCGAAGACCCTCGAATTGTGCCCATGGAGGACAAATTCTTCCTGACCTATACTGCCTACGATGGTGTAAATGCGCTGGGCTCTCTTGCCATTACTTCCAATTTAATCAACTTTGAAAGACATGGAATCATTCTTCCACAGATTCCCTATACAGAATTTCACCGATTGGCAGAATGCAGTGGAGTGATCAGCGAAAAATACGAAAGATTCCATATCCACAACAACATCATTAGCAATCCGAATCGTGCGCTATTGTTGTGGGATAAAAATCTGATTTTCTTTCCGCGAAAAATTCATAACAAATACTATTTCCTTCACAGGATAAGACCCGATATACAAATAGCATCGGTGCATGAACTGGAAGAACTCACCCCATCCTATTGGGAGCAATACCTGCTCAGTTTTCATGAACATATTCTACTGAAATCTAAATATCCTCATGAAGTAAGTTACATCGGTGGGGGTTGTCCTCCTATTGAAACCAAAGCCGGCTGGTTGCTCATCTACCACGGTGTGCACGATACAACCGCCGGATATGTTTACTCCGCCTGTGCAGCTTTGTTAGATGCCGAAAACCCGAAAAAAGTAATTGCGCGTCTCCCCTACCCTTTGCTCAAACCGGAATTAGTGTGGGAATTAAAAGGGGAAGTCAACAATGTTGTTTTTCCTACCGGAACCGCACTCTTTGGGAATACCCTGTATATTTATTATGGGGCCGCTGATAAAAGAATTGCTTGTATATCGCTTTCCATCAATGAACTATTGACAGAACTATTAAAAAATCCTCAAAACGAAAACTATGAAAACTGAAAGCAGCACCATGCTCAACCGTGAAATTGAAAGGCCCGCAGGCATCAACTTGTCATCACCTTATGCTTATCCATACAAAGCATCAGGCCTTTTTGAAATAAGAGAAAAGAGACGAAGGGGAAAAGCCGGGATCATGGTCATCACATCCTATCCCCCAAGAGAATGTGGTATCGCCAATTACAGCATCGACCTGATCAATGCCATAGAACAACAATATGCGCAAACCTTCGATATTAGCATTTGTGCCCTTGAAAATGGAAATCATCAGCATGAATATCCTGTAAAAGTAAAACATATCCTCAACACAGAAGATAAGGCTCAATACCCAGCATTGGCGGCTAGTCTGAACGCTAATCCTGACATCACCATGGTACTGATACAGCATGAATTTGGTTTCTTTCACCAAAAGGAAACAGAATTTCTTAATTTCTTAAACTCCCTTCAGAAAGAAATTGTTTTGGTCTTTCATACAGTACTGCCCAGTCCCAATCCGCAACTCAAAAACAAAGTGGTGCAAATGCTTAACCGAGTAGAAGGAATCATTGTGATGACGCAACATGCCGCTAATTTGCTGGTAAGCGACTACGGTGCCGACAAAAATAAAATATCCGTGATAGCACACGGTACGCATTTGGTTCCGCATCTCGATAGAAAATTACTGAAAGAAAAACATCAATTGCGCGGCAGAACCATCATGTCAACCTTTGGCTTAATTAGTCGCGGAAAAAGCATAGAAACAAGTTTGAAAGCGCTGCCAAAAATTATTGAAGAAAACCCCGACATACTTTTTCTAATCATTGGCAAAACCCATCCAGCCATTCTTTTGAGCGAGGGAGAAGCTTATCGAAACCAATTGGAAGAAATGGTACAAGTGCTAAAATTGGAAAAGAATGTTTTGTTTATCAACGAATACCTTCCTTCAGAGCAATTGCTCGAATACCTACAAATGACGGATATCTATTTATTCACCTCGAAAGATCCGAATCAGGCGGTCAGCGGCACCTTTTCCTATGCCATCAGCAGCGGATGTACGGTTATTTCAACGCCCATTCCTCATGCATTGGAAGTCATTGGCAAAGATGCAGGCATCATCATCGACTTCGAAAACAGTGAGCAATTGGCCGATGCAGTCATTCACTTGCTCAGAAATCAGGAAACCACGGATGCATTGCGAATGAATGGTTTGCACAAAATAAACGCTACTTCTTGGCAAAACTCAGCCATTCAACATGTGGAATTGTTTGATCGGATTACGAAACAACAATTAAAACCGGAATATGCCATACCGCCCATTAACCTAAAGCATCTACATAGCATGACCACGGCCACAGGAATTATTCAATTCTCGAAACTGAATAATCCCGATTTACAATCAGGATATACACTGGATGATAACGCCCGGGCCTTGATTGCCATGTGCATGAATTATGAAAATAGTCGTTCTAGACAAGACTTACGCTATATTCAAATCTACCTGAATCTGATAGAAACCTTTCAGTTAAATGGAGGAGACTTTTTAAACTATATGGATGAAGATGGAAACTTTACCCATCAAAACGAAATCACC
>JBILVQ010000153.1:0-7189 GCA_044370375.1 Bacteroidia bacterium | reverse complement strand
AATGCGTCATTCTTTGTTACAGACCGGAAACAGCTACCGGGTTGATGTTTCGGCTTTATCATCGGGATATTATTTTGTGGAAATGCAATCCATGGATGGCTCGATGTTGTTTCAAAAATTACAGATTCAATCCATCCGATAGCAAGAGGAAAAAAATAGAAACGCCTGAGGCATTCATTTGCTTCAGGCGTTTTTTATTGGGATAATTATAGAAATTATGAGTGGGTAGGTTTTGAAAGGGTAGGGCGGTTAGCGCATGAAGACACTAAAAAACCCCAACACAAGATTTGCATTGGGGTTTTTGTTGGTTAAACGTATTCTTTTGAGAATTACATTTTCTTCTCTTCGATTCTTGCTTTCTTACCGGTTAATTTACGCAAATAGAAAATTTTAGATCTTCTCACGATACCGGATTTGTTCAATTCAATTTTTTCAAGGAAAGGAGATGAAATAGGAATAATTCTTTCAACGCCTACACCGTTAGAAATTTTACGAATGGTAACCATTTCTCCGGGGCCTGTACCTTTGCGCTGTAAAACAACACCTTGGAACAACTGAACTCTTTCCTTATTTCCCTCACGGATTTTATAATGAATGGTAATGGTGTCACCTGATTTGAATGCAGGAACCTCTCTTTTTGGATGAAGTTGCTGATTTAATTGCTGTATTGCGTCCATGATAGAAATGTTTAAAGCCCAAAAATGGGAGCGCAATATTACGAAATATTTCTCAATGAAAAATTAAATTTACAGGCGAAATTTCTCCACCATGAAGCAAAATAACTACAAAAAGATTGATAATGAGGATTTTACCTATTTTTTAGGGATTCTCGGACAAGAAAATGTCATAAAAGATACTGAAAACATGCACCGATATGGCAGTGATGAAACCGAGGATTTATTTTTTTCGCCCGAATTGGTGGTCAGGCCCGGGAGCACTGCCGAGGTCTCAAAGATATTGGCTTATTGCAACCATCATCTAATTCCTGTCACCACCAGGGGAGCAGGGACCGGTCTGAGCGGTGCAGCTTTGCCGGTAATGGGAGGGATTGTATTATCCATGGAGCGGTTCAATAAAATTTTATCCATCGATGAGCAAAATCTGCAGGCCACGGTTGAGCCCGGAGTCATTACGCAGGTATTTCAAGAGGAGGTGGCCAAAAAAGGTTTGTTTTATCCACCGGATCCATCGAGCAGGGGCAGTTGTTATTTGGGGGGTAATGTGGCCCATAACTCAGGTGGGCCGCGAGCCGTTAAGTATGGCGTTACCCGCGATTATGTATTGAATCTTGAGGTGGTGCTGGCCGATGGAAGAATAATAGAAACGGGGGCGAATACCTTGAAAAATTCAACTGGATATTCCCTCACACAGATGATGGTGGGCAGCGAAGGAACCCTTGGGGTCATTACCAAAATTGTTTTTAAGCTGATTCCTGCCAATACCAAACAATTGTTGATGCTGGTTCCCTTTAGCAATGCAGAAATGGCCTGTGCTGCAGTATCTGAGATCTTCAAGGCCGGAATCATCCCTTCTGCATTGGAGTTTATGGAAAGAGACGCCATTGATTGGGCCATGAAATATGTAGAAGGGGTGTCTATTCAGGTGGAAGAAAGTGTAAAGGCACATTTATTACTAGAATTGGACGGGAATGAGGAAGAACAACTCATGAAAGAAGCAGAGAAAGTAGCCCTGCTGCTTGAAAAACTGGGGGCCGGTGACTTGTTATTGGCCGATTCAGAAGCGCAGAAAAATAGTATCTGGCGCATGAGAAGGGGAGTAGCAGAGGCTGTTAAGGCCCATTCGGTTTACAAAGAAGAAGATACCGTGGTGCCCAGGGCCCAATTGCCACAATTGTTGAAAGCAGTCAAAGAAATTGGCAGCAGATACGGTTTTCATTCTGTTTGTTATGGGCATGCAGGAGATGGAAATTTGCATGTGAACATCATCAAAGGCCAATTAACCGAGGAGGTTTGGAATGAACAACTGCCCAAAGCCATTGCTGAAATTTTTGAGGTTTGTGTGCAATTGGGCGGAACAATTTCGGGGGAGCATGGAATAGGTTGGGTCCAGAAATCTTATTTGCCCATCGCCCTCCATGATGGCCGAATTGAAATCTTAAGGGGCATTAAGGCCGTCTTTGATCCCAATGGAGTCTTGAATCCAAAGAAAATTTTTGATTAGAAAACATAGTGAAGTTTTGTTGAAAAAACTACATTTACCAACACTTTGAAGGGGCCAATTCCGCTTTATTGCCTTGAAAAAGGCATTTGCAGTTAGTTTTTCAAGATTGGTATGTTGAAAAGTGTTTTTTTTATTTGGAATTAGTTGTTTTTTTGACCTAAAGTTTAGTACTTTTGCGCTGTATGAAAATTTTGAATACGATAATGAGAAAGCGCCTGGTTACATTTTCAATAATAATTGCCGCAACTTTTGTGGTTCTGGGTTCACTGGAATCAAAGGCTGCAGCTCCTCCTCCTCCAGTTGGTCCTCCACCTCCTCCCGGTGGCGGTGGTCCTACCTGCTGGCCTCCTCCATGTATTCCCATCGATGGCGGTATTGGTTTGTTATTTGCAGCCGGTCTTGCGCTTGGTGGCAAAAAACTTTACAGTCAGTCTAAAAAATAATGACAGGCCTCAACAAAAGGCCCGCCAATCTTTTTTATTCCTTCTTAATTAAAGCCTTCGGGCTTTATTTTTTTTGGTACCTGTTGTATGAAATGTGGCTTCACCCGCAGGGAAAAATTGATGAGGCAGTCATCGACCAATTGGTCAATGCTAATAATTTTTTTTTAAGTCTTTTGGGTTATACCCTCATCCCCGATTCAGCCAGCTCGCACGATATCAGAGTGGTTGGAATTGATGGGACCCATGGTTTGTGGATTGGTGATCCCTGCAATGGCATCACATTATTTGCTCTATTTGCCGGCTTTGTAGTTGCTTTCCCCGGCGCATTAAAAACCAAGTTATGGTTTATTCCTTTAGGAATCCTAAGCATTCATCTCATCAATGTAATCCGTATTGTTGCCCTTTGCATTGTGCTAAAGTATTTTCCCGATTCACTCGAATTCAATCATACCTATACCTTTACCATTGTAGTATATGGATATGTATTTTTACTTTGGATTCTTTGGGCCACCAAATTCTCAGGGGTTAATTTTTCTGAACCCAAACAAGATCATACCGCTCCCTAAATTTTTTACCTGTGCTTAAACATATCCTTTCCAAATGGCCTGCACTGGTGTTATTACTAGGGATATTGTTTTTTTTAGGCTGGTTGCGCGATTATTTCTTTCTGAACATGAACGACCAGTTGTATAAATTATACTTCAGTGGTTACGAATTTCGTTTGCCTTCTCCACTCCGCTGGATGGAAAGATTCCCCTACAAAGAATTGTATTACCTGAAGTATTTTATCACCATCCTTTTTTCTGTTTTGTATTTTCTTTTAACCTGGATCGGGTTGCGCGTGTTTTTTCCATACAGAAAAAAACTCCTCAAAGAAATCACCGTGGTGTATGCCGTTTTGGGCCTGATTGCTGCTATTCCCATGGCCTTTGCTCTTTGGGGCGATAGCTTTAGAGCTGCCTATGGTTTTTCGCGCATGGTTATTGGCATTATGCATTCTCCACTAATTTTTATGCTGGCCTTTCCTGCCATGTTTTTACAAAGTGAATCAAACGAAAACAAGGACTGATTGGGCGTAAAATGCCCTCAATCATCCCATTTTTTAATGTAATTTTGAAACTCAATTTCATCACATGACTCAAGATAAAATTTTCAATCTGATAGAACAGGAAAGAAACCGTCAAATGCGGGGACTGGAATTAATTGCATCAGAGAATTTCGTCAGCAACAACACCATGCTTGCCATGGGTTCTATTCTAACCAACAAATACGCTGAAGGTCTGCCGAAGAAACGTTATTACGGTGGTTGCGAAGTGGTAGATGAGGTTGAACAACTTTGTATAGACAGAGTAAAACAATTGTTTGGTGCCGCATGGGCCAACGTACAACCACACTCCGGAGCCCAAGCCAATGCGGCCGTCATGCTCGCTTGCCTGAAACCCGGTGATAAAATATTGGGATTCGATTTATCGCATGGAGGTCATTTAACGCATGGCTCTGCGGTTAATTTTTCGGGAAAATTATATGTTCCCTCCTTTTACGGAGTAGAAAAAGAAACTGGAAGAATTGATTTTTCTAAAATTGCGGATACAGCCAGAAAAGAAAAACCAAAATTGATTATCTGTGGTGCTTCGGCCTATTCCCGCGATTGGGACTATGCTGCTTTGCGCCAAATTGCTGATGAAAACGGTGCTTTGTTGCTGGCAGATATTTCGCATCCTGCAGGATTAATTGCCTGCGGATTATTAAACGATCCCTTAAAACATTGCCATATTGTTACTACCACCACCCATAAAACGCTTCGCGGACCAAGAGGAGGTTTAATCATGATGGGACAAGATTTTCCAAACCCCTTCGGATTAAAAAGCCCCAAAGGTGAAATCAGAATGATGAGTTCTGTGCTCGACTCAGGTGTTTTTCCGGGCACGCAAGGTGGACCTTTGGAACACGTCATTGCCGCAAAGGCAGTAGCCTTTGGAGAAGCTTTGCAACCCGAGTTTAAGGTCTATGCAAAACAAGTAATTGCCAATGCACAAGCCATGGCTTCTGGTCTGCTAAAGTTGGGTTATGGAATTATTTCTGAAGGAACAGATAATCATTTGATGCTGATTGATCTTCGTTCAAAAGGCATCAGTGGGAAAGATGCAGAACATTTATTGGGAGAAGCAGACATTACGGTGAACAAAAACATGGTTCCCTTTGATGACCGTTCACCCATGATAACCTCCGGAATACGGGTAGGAACAGCTGCAATTACCACGCGTGGATTAAAAACCGATGATATTGAAAAAGTAGTACAATGGATTGATACTGCTTTGATGAGCAAGGGAGATGCCGGTGTTTTGGCAGGGGTTAAATCGGCTGTGAACCAATTCATGCTCGATAAACCTTTGTTTACCTTGTAGTGAAAGCCACTCACAAAAGATGGATTGTTCTTGTGGGTTTGGGCCTGCTGGCGATTCATGTTTTGATATCCTTGTTGTTTTCTTTTTCTGAAATTCCTGTTCATCCTTACGGAAAGAAAGTAATTTTCAGATACATGTTTCCTTTGTTCAACCAGAACTTTAGGGTGTTTGCTCCTGATCCGCCTTTTTATTATTCGGTGATAGAAATGCGCAGGTGCCGCGATGGTAAACCGCTGGAGGAATGGACGAACCCCGGTGAAGCTACGCTAAAGGAGTTTCAACAATTTCGGTTAACACCTGCTTACACCGACTACCGTGTGTATGAGTACCATTTGCGAATGCTCTACGACACTTGGTTTTTGAATGATTACAGGGCCAACAAAGCCATGGGCGATTCTATCAATGCCATGCAAAACGAAGGTTTGCGCGATTCACTTTTAAGGAAGGAAGAAATGCTGTCTTACGTAAGTGCCTTTTGTTTAAAATTAGGTGGTAGAAAATTGAATGTTGATGAAGAAATAGAATTAAGAATAAAACAGGTTTATGCGCAAATACCTGAAAAATACAGAAAAGGAAAGGGAAAGCCGGCCACCTTGTGTTTAAATTTTCCGCCTGTAAAAATTGATGAAAATTATCGCTAAAAAAAGGTGAATAGAATAAATTCATACCTGGAAAACTTTGGTCAGGTTTTTCCTTATCGGAAAAACTTAAGATTGTTTCAGCGATTGCTTTTGGTTTTTTTATGTTTCAACGCATTGTTTTTTTACCGACCATCAGCATCGTATTTATTTGGTCCTGATTCGCCCTTTGCCAATTATTACCGTTCCAGCAACCCCATTTTATATGTCATTAATTTGTTGGAAGACCCTGCCATTGGTCGGTATTGGTATATTTTCTTTTACGGACAAATAATGAGTTGTTTGGTATTGCTATGGAAACCCAATGTACGTTGGTTATGGCTAATCCTTTATTGGACTACAGCTGTGTTATACAATCGTACAGCTCCTATTCAGAATGCTGGGATGAATTTGGTTGTTATTTTGTTGTTGCTGATGATTTTTGCTGAGCCGGGAAAGGAGGAGAAAAGGGGAGATAGCCGGGGACAATTTTTATTAAATACCATGCATCGTCTGGCATTTATGGCCATGAAGTTTCAGGTAGTATTGTTGTATTTGGTTGCCAGCGTTATTAAGTTGACCGGTCAAACATGGGTTGATGGAACCGCATGGTATTACGTTTTATTTAATGAGACCTATAGCAATGGATTTTGGCAAAAGTATTATTTAGGAAATGATTGGCTGCAAAAAATTGTTACTTGGTTTACCTTAATTTTTCAATTGAGTTTTCCGGTTTTTATATGGTTTAAGCAATTCAAATATCCCTTGCTGCTGGCCGGAATTTTATTTCATGTGATGATTGGGATTAGTATGGGAATCATTGATTTCGGACTCATCATGATCGTGGTTTATACCTTGTTTTTGGATGAGGAGAAGGTGAATAGATTGACTACTTTCTATACTATCCTTACCAAGAAAAGCAAAGCAGAAGTGTAGTGAAAAACTTCCTCCTTCTTGTCCTAAGAAAATAAATATTAGGCATGAAATCCATTAATCCTAAATGAACTACACCATTTATTGGAATGCATAGTTTTACCTCAACTACCTGTTGGGCACTATTCCTTATTTCAACCTGAATTCCTTTAAGGTTAGGACAAATAAGCCGGAATGAACCATTATTGGGAATGGGTACTATAGAATATGATTTATTTACTGATTCCGAAGGTTCTTTTTTTTCAGGCAAGTTAAAATTGTCAACTTTACGCGCCTTGGATTGCCGATCGGGTCTCTTCGCAAATTCACAGAAGTTGTAGAAGTTGCTATCCGGTTCAAAAGCATGGAAACCCCTTTGAATCTGAGAAGCCGGAATGACAGAATAATAAGAATTCATAACGTTAATTTTTGCAATTCAGGTATTCGTAATGATACTCAAAAAAAATCTTCTCATTCTGCAAAAATGGACCATCCTGCTTATGTTCCTTATTCTTTAACGAAATTTCCAATCCTCACTCCTCCATCACCATCTTCGGCTTGCAAAAAATACAGACCGGGAGCTAAAGAAGAAAGATCTACGCTAACAGTATTTGTTTCAACTTTTTCTTGC
>JBILVQ010000152.1:0-7265 GCA_044370375.1 Bacteroidia bacterium | reverse complement strand
GAAGGAAACGGAGTTGTGAAAAACCCATGGTTTTCGAACCTTCCCTGGGTTCCAACCAAGGGAGATTTACTGGTTATCCAACCGGAAAAAAAACTACCCGAACAACACATTATTAACCGAAACGGTTTCCTTTTACCCTTGGGCAATGACAATCGCTGGCTTGCAGGCTCAACCTACCATTGGAACGACCTTAGTCCATTGCCCTCCACAAATGGCGAGGAGGAAGTTGTTGAAAAAATAAAGAAAATAATTGACGTTAATTTCAAGGTTCTTGAACATTGGTGTGGAATAAGACCCGGAGTAACCGACCGAAGGCCAATTCTTGGAAAACATCCATTACACCCTCAGCTGCAAATCTTTAATGGAATGGGCACCAAAGGGTTTTTATTAGCACCCGGATTGGCAAAAAAATATTTGATGAACATGGATTTACCATCCGAATGTCGTCCCGATAGGTTTGCACCAAAACAAAACCGGCAAGCTAATGTAAACCAAAAGTCAAAGTAAAATCCTGGTTCCCCGCACCGCTATGACAGCCTACGCAAGAGGCTCCTTTCTTTTTAGCATCGTAATAAATAGCTCCACCGGGTTTATATTCGGCCCAAATCCAACCGTCCTTTGCAAACTTCGACTTTCTTTCCTTTTTCATCAGGGCAATTAAATTAAGCCCGTTGTTATCTATTATCTCCTTAACAATCAATGCCCCTTCCGGTATTTCTTTGCCCGAAACAATCTTTCCATTGCCATCCAAAACAGAAGCCATTTCGGCATTCACTTTCAAAACAAAGTTGCCGTGCGGACTCGTTCCTTTGGCCGTAAGCGTATCGCCATTTTTAAACGGCAATAAGCCTGAATCCATGGCTGAAGAATACAGTTGCTCATTTATTTTATCAGCAGAATGACTGCAAGAATAAAGACCCATAAGGCCCGTTATTCCTAATAAAAACAAATTTAATTTTTTCATGGCTAACGTTAACTACTTGTCGTTTTCTTTGCCAAAATAACCCTTCTGTTCTATTCGATTGGCAAACACATTTACAAATAACACCAAAAACAGCAAATAGATCAAGGCCTGACAAATAACCAGAAAACGTGCCACGGTGGAAATAGGCGTATAGTCGCCAAAGCCGATGGTGGTTGAGGTGGTAAAACTAAAATAAACAGGATCAATTAAATGTTCAAAAGCCGGATTGACGTGATGGCCGGAGGAATATAAAACTGCAAAATCAAAAACGATTTCCAGAAAATTAAAAAACAACAACAAAACGGCCCTGCGATAAGACCTCGGTCTCGAAAAAATATCAGATGCCAGTACAAGCGTGCTAACATGAAAGACCGTTTCCAACAAAAAATAAACAGGAATAAAAATAAAAAAACTAAACCCGCCAATGGAATAGCTCTGCAAACCATTGTATAAAATAATCAATGGAAACAGCATTTTAAAAAGGACATATACATCAATAGAAAGATCTTCATAAAGGTTCCCAAATCGCCAAAAAAGATGTTTTATGTAAATACCGGGAAACATAAACTGAGAAAACGCTAATGCCAAACGCAACAGCTTCTCTATCCCTGCATCATTATAATGATAATTGTTCCAAATAGCCTTCATACTAGCCCTTTCCCGATAAAGGGGACTATGTGCTGAACGGTGATTGGAAAGATTCTTTCCAAAAAAAAGTGTCTTTAAAAAGGGCATGGCGCCAATTAATCAATGGTTGAAAGATGGGGTAAATCTAATTAGTTTTTTCTCAACCTGCCGCGTTTGGTATGCTTCTAAACACCCTATTTTTGAATTAATATGAAAATATTTTTTGCTTTGTTATTTGAAAACCCTATTTTCGCAGCCCTTTCCATGCCCGGGTGGCGGAATTGGTAGACGCGCTGGTCTCAAACACCAGTGAGGTAACACTCATGCCGGTTCGATCCCGGCCCCGGGTACTTTCTTTTTCAAGCACTTAACTTTTTTTTGTGCAACGTCCCTCCTTCGATCAAATATACATGAACTTGGCAGTAAATCTTGCCCAACGTTCTCATTGTGTAAAAACAAAGGTTGGTGCTGTTTTAACAAAAGACACGCGCATTGTTAGTCTGGGCTATAACGGTCCTCCCGCCGGAACACATAATTGTGATATCGAATGGCCCGAAAATGGATGCCCCAGAGATAGCAAAGGATCCTGCTCCCTCGCTTTGCATGCCGAACAAAACGCCATTTTGTACGCCATGAAAAACAACATGAGCATTGAAGGTTGTACCCTTTATGTTACCCTTTCCCCTTGCATCGCTTGCGCAAGGGTGATTTTTACCATTGGCATTAAAAAGGTCTTTTTTTTAAAATCTTACGCTGCTTTTAAAAACATTCCGGTTGACGAAGGGGTGGAGTTTCTGAAGAAATTTGGGGTTGAGGTTGAAAAATATCCCGAGGAGTTGATTGACCACGTGTAGTTGTTTCTTCATCGTTCAGCCCTGTCTTGAAAACACCCATATCAAAAAATAAACTTCTTTATCCCCTCGCTTTTTCTCTGGTTGCCGGTCTGTTTTTCCTTTTAGGCTACTCACTAAAACAGGCCCCCGCTCGTGGCGGGCAGAATTCACAAAATGAATTTAGCGGCGGGGCCAAACTAGATGAAGTAATCCGCTACATCAGTCAAAACTATGTGGATTCGGTTAACGCAACAGCTTTAACAGAAAGCGCAATAGCATCTCTTCTTCAAAATCTAGATCCCCATTCCGATTATCTTTCTGCTTCCGATTTTGATGAAAACACAGAAGCCATGCAAGGTAATTTTGAAGGTATTGGGGTTGAATTCAATATGCTCAATGATACCCTTTATGTGTTGCATGTAATTGAAGGCGGACCCTCCGAAAAGGCCGGTATCGTTGCCGGAGACAGAATTATTAAGGTAAATGGAAAAAGTATTGCCGGAGTTTCTATTCAAAACGATGAAGTCATAAAATTACTAAAAGGACCGGGAGGCACTACTGTAAACGTTACCCTTTACAAAACGAAAACAAAAGCACAAGAAAACATATCCATTGTTCGAGGCACCATTCCTATCACAAGCATTGAATCTGCATTTTTAACAGACGAAAAAATAGGATATATCAAAATTGCACGCTTTGCCTCAACCACTGTTGATGAGTTTCTGGTGCAAGGCAAAAAACTTCGCAATCAAGGAATGACCAAACTCATCATCGATTTAAGAGATAATCCGGGCGGCCTACTCAATGCTGCTGTAGCCTTATGTGATGAGTTTTTAACCCAAAACCAACTCATCGTTTTTACCAAAGGACAAAATCAGCCCGAAGAAAAATTCTTCGCTTCAGACAAAGGAAACTATGAACAAATTCCGCTGGTTGTTCTTATTGACGAAGGCTCTGCCAGTGCTTCCGAAATTTTTGCCGGGGCTATTCAAGACCACGACAGGGGTAGTATTGTAGGCCGAAGAAGCTTCGGAAAAGGCCTCGTACAAGCACAAACACCTTTAAACGATGGATCTGCCATTCGCCTTACCATTGCCCGATACTATACCCCTTCAGGAAGATGTATTCAAAAACCTTATGAGCTGGGTAAAGCAGAAGACTATCACAACGAAGAATGGACCCGCTATCAAAATGGCGAACTGTTTAATCAGGACAGTATAAAAAGTAACCTAGACACAACCTACAATACGGATGCCGGCCGTAAGGTTTATGGCGGTGGTGGCATTACTCCCGACTTCTTCATTCCTCTGGATACAACTCAATACAACGCGCTCTGGAGCTCACTGTTAAGCAGTGAAGCCTTTGATGATTTTTGCCTGCTGTATCACGAACAAAACACTTCTCTATTTAGCGGCTTCAATAACGAAAAAAAATTTTTCAAACATTTCTTACTCCCTGCCAACTGTTTGCAACAACTACACAGCTATACCTTACAGAAAGGAAAAAAATATCGCTACAGTGAGTTTTTGGAAGCCGAAAAACTGCTGAAAGATGAAGTAAAAATTCAACTGGCAAGAATACATTTTGGCCGAGCCGCTTATTTTGTTGGAAGAGCAATTGAAGACCCGGCGTTCCATAAAGCGGTTAAATTGCTCACTTCAACGAACAAATAAAACCATTCATCTTTTTTTGCACTTTTTTTGGATTGATTTTCCTTACTTTGCCGCGCTCCAAAGTAGTATAAACAACAAAATAAAAATATAGCAAAATGACAACTCCAAAAAACTTATCTCACTTAACTAAAATTGGTGTTTTTTACGATGGTAATTACTTTCTTCATGTAAGTAACTACTATAACTACAACCACCCAAGAAAAGCGAGAATCAGCATTAAAGGATTACACCAATTTATTCGGCAGCAAATCGCAGATGCCGAAATTACCGATGTGAACCTTTGTCAAATCGTAGATGCACACTATTTCCGTGGACGCTTAAACGCTCAGGAAGCAAGCCAAAAAGGAAACCTGTTGTATTATGATCGTGTATTTGACGACATCCTCATGTACGAAGGCGTAACAACCCACTACCTTCCGGTAAAAGGAAACACCGGCACCCGTCAGGAAAAAGGTATTGATGTTTGGCTTGCCCTCGAAGCTTTCGAACAGGTGTTTTATAAACGTTTTGATGTGGTTGTGCTTATTTCTTCTGATGGCGACTATGTGCCTCTGATCAGAAAAATAAACACCCTTGGAACCCGCGTAATGGTGTTAAGCTGGGACTTTGAATATACCAATGACGAAGGGATAAAAATGGTTACCCGTACCTCTCAGGACTTATTGGAGGAGGTTACCTATCCTATTGCCATGCACGAGTTGATTGAAACACAATACGGCAGAAACAACCCGATAGTGGATAATATTTTTGTTCAAACAGCACCCAAATTTACACCTCCGCCTCCAAATACAGGCACCTATGATGATGGCGTTGAAAGACATATCAGCACTGTTCACAGCTTGAAAAGTGGCTACGGATTCATCAACTATCCTCCCAATAACTTATTCTTTCACTACACCAATTTAGTGGAAACCGACTTCAACGAATTAAGAGAGGGAGATGAGGTTGAGTTCACATTAGACCTGAACGAAAAAGGAGAACAAATTGCAAAAAATGTTCGCTTGCTTTACGATGAAGATCAGCCAATGTCCATGGGCGAATCCTCCGAAATAATTCTATAATCCCAAAGGGCCATTGGCCCTTTTTTTTTATGCTTCCACTTAGGCTGATTCTTCTTCTTTTCATCGGAATTCCTGCCTTTTCGGCTAATTTAGATAGCCTGAAATCAACCGGAGGGTATCAGTTCTATTTTTCTTGGGGCTACAACCGGGATTGGTTTTCTCCATCCGACCTTCATTTCGTCAACTCAGACTTACAGCACGATTTCGTAGTAAAAGATGTAAAAGCAAAAGACCGCTCCGGTTTCTCCCAAATCATTCCGCTGGCGAAAAAACTCGACTTTTCAATCCCCCAGTATAATTATCGCATTGGTGTGTTTTCTAAAAAGTGGCCGCTTTGGGGCCTGGAAATAGGTTTCGACCATACAAAATATGTTATGATTGAAAACCAAACCCTTCAGGTTAATGGCAGGATTTCAGGCAGAAGCATTGATACACTCATGTTTATCAGCCAAAAAGAATTTTTACATTTTGAACACACCAATGGCGCTAATTTTTTAATGATAAACCTGGTTAGAAAAATACCGCTTTTGCTTTTCAAAAATCATCAATTAATGGTGCTGACCAAAGGAGGGTTTGGTGCAGTTATTCCAAAAACCTACGTAAGGTTTTTAGGTGAAGAATTAGACAATAAATTCCATGTGGCCGGCTATGTTGCCGGACTTGAAACTTCTCTGCGCTATCAGTTTCATCGCATATTTCTTGACTTTGCAGCCAAAGGCGTTTTCGCCAACTACAACAATGTGCTTGTCCTTCCGGGCACAAAAGCAAAGCACCATTTCTGGTGCTTTGAAGCAATTTTGACAGCAGGAGCCGTAATTGGTCGAAAAAATTAAGCCTTCAATACGCCAAGCGCTCGTCCAACTTTAGTAAAGGCTGCAATGGCCTTGTCCAAATCCTCCATGGAATGCGCTGCCGATAACTGAACCCTAATTCTTGCCTGATCTTTTGGTACCACCGGATAGAAAAAACCTATAACGTAAATACCTTCACGAAGCAGCGCATCGGCCATTTGTTGCGAAAGTCGGGCATCATAAAGCATCACCGGTACAATTGGATGAATTCCGGGCTTGATATCAAATCCTGCGGCAGACATCTTTTCTCTAAAATACAAAGCATTATTCATTACCTTGTCTCTGTGTTCTGTTGTTTCACTCAACATATCAAACACGGCAATGGACGCACCGGTTATGGCCGGAGCCAATGCGTTGCTAAACAAATAAGGTCTTGACCTTTGACGAAGCATCTCTATAATTTCTTTTCTTCCGGAAGTAAATCCTCCCATGGCTCCGCCCATGGCTTTGCCCAGCGTGCCGGTAATAATGTCCACCCTTCCCATCACATTACAATACTCATGGGTTCCTCTTCCTGTTTTCCCTAAAAAGCCCATGGAGTGACACTCATCAATCATTACCAATGCGTCATATTGATCTGCTAGATCACAAATCTTATCCAGCTTGGCAATAAACCCATCCATTGAGAATGAACCATCCGTTACAATTATTTTATGTCGAGCACCTGAAGCCTCTTTCAGTTTCGCCTCAAGATCTTCCATGTCGCTGTTTTGATACCGATAGCGCTGAGCCTTGCAAAGCCTTATTCCATCAATGATAGAAGCATGATTTAGTGCATCTGAAATAATCGCATCCTCTTCCCCAAACAAAGGCTCAAAAACGCCACCGTTAGCATCAAAGGCTGCTGCATACAAAATGGTGTCTTCTGTGCCCAGAAAACGTGCAATTTTTTCTTCTAGTTCTTTGTGCAAATCCTGCGTACCGCAAATAAAACGCACAGAGGACATGCCGTATCCATGGCTGTCCATAGCATCCTTTGCAGCTTGAATTACGCGAGGATGAGAAGACAATCCAAGATAATTATTTGCACAAAAATTTAATACCGTTTCTCCGGTTGAAATACGGATAGAGGCCCCCTGTGCAGATGTAATTATCCGCTCACGTTTATACAATCCGGCATCTTTTATGCCTTGGATTTCTTGTTGTAAAAATTGCTGTAATTTACCGTACATTTTGGCTTGAATTGAAAAAAACAAATGTAAATGAATCAAGCATTGATTTCCCAATTGTTTTCATTCTTATGTGCCAAGGTTGAA
>JBILVQ010000064.1:0-13851 GCA_044370375.1 Bacteroidia bacterium | reverse complement strand
GAATTTGGAGATGATTTTAAAGGGCAGCGCGACAAATTAATTATTGAAACCTTCTACAGGACCGGAATTCGATTATCCGAATTACTGGGGCTACGAATGAAGGATGTTGATTTACAAAACCAAACGTTCAAAGTATTAGGAAAACGGAACAAAGAGAGAATAATTCCTTTTGCTTCCAATTTTTCGATTACTCTTTCTGCCTATTTTAATGCAAGGTCCTTTTCTGCGGAAACACAGAACAGCGAGTATTTATTCTGTATGCCAAGTGGAGAAAAAATTTACCCAAAATATGTTTACAGACTGGTGAATAAAGCCATCAATGAAGTTTGTACACTAACCAAAAAAAGTCCGCACGTATTAAGACATACATTTGCTACTCACATGCTGGAAAATGGTGCCGACTTAAATGCCATCAAAGAAATACTTGGTCATGCGAATCTATCTGCCACACAGGTTTACACCCATAACACGATTGACAAATTGAAGAATATTCATTCCCAGGCTCACCCCAGGGGATAATATTAAAGGTTATCCCTTACGATATCATTAACCCCTTCTACCTTTTTGGTAAAAGTAAATTTCCCTTTAGAAAAGTTAGCCACCGGCCAACCCAGCCAAGCAACATAATTACCCTGAGCGTCCTTGTAATTATAAAGGGCATTGGTTGCATCTGTAAACTCCCAAATCATAACGGAGTTTTTCTCATCTTTCTTTCCAACTTCCGGAAAACTAACAGACACGTTGGTAAACTTGTGGTAGATTGTTTGTTGAAAATAGCTACTTGCAACCCCAAAGATGGCCAACACATCAGAAAGGCCTCCAATGGCTGCTGTAGCCTGTAATTTTGCTTCCACCGTAAATACATCCTGAACACCTTCTCCAACAAAAAATTCACCAGTACTTAATCTGAGATTGGCATAATCAAAAATTGCTGAAATCTTGGAGCTTGCCTCAATCCATTTGCTGCCGCCATAAACAATATAAGTAAACATCGGGCTTTGTGTACCCAACATACCATTATCATCGGTAAGCTGAATGGCAGTAACAGGAAAAGCGATTTTGGAAAGGATATCATTTCCTGCTCCATCGGTTGCCTCTGTTAGTTGCCAGTTTCCTTGCATGGCAATTCTTGTTGGCGTTTCCTCTTCTTCACATGACACGAAGAAAAAAGTAGCGATTACGAAAAACAGTGATTTAAAAATGGAATTTGTTTTCATTGTTAAATTTTTTTCGAAATTAAACAAAAATCAAACAAAAAGGCACCCTTAGGTGCCTTTTTTATCAAAAATTAAGCTTTTTTGCTTCTGTCAAAATCAATTACAATTGGAGTTGCTATGCAAATACTTGAATAAGTACCTACCACAATTCCGATCAATAGGGCAAAAGAAAAACCTCTGATTACTTCACCGCCAAAAACAAAGATGGCCAACAATACAAAGAAAATGGTTAGGGAGGTATTGATGGTTCTGCTTAAGGTGCTGTTAAGCGCCAGATTAATCACTGTTCTTCTTTCCTCACCAAATACATCATCTTTATTATGAAGATTGAGGTGTTCCCTGATTCTATCAAACACCACCACAGTATCTGTCATAGAATAACCCATTACAGTAAGAATGGCCGCAATGAAATGCTGATCTATCTCCAACGAAAAAGGAAGTACTCCATTAAAAATGGCAAAGAAAGAAAGTACCATAAGAACGTCATGAACCAAGGCAGCAACAGCACCCAAACCAAACTGCCATTTTCTAAATCGGATAAAGATGTAAACGAACATTAATACACATGAAATAAAGATGGCCCAGACAGCCGAAACCTTAATATCATCAGATATGTTCTCCCCTACCTTTTGAGAGCTCATGACCTCAAATTTGGCTCCATTAATGGTTGAAAGACCTTCTTTCAGTTTTCCTTCCACTTTTGAATCAGCATCCTCGGAGTTGTCTTCAATATTGTAAGAGGTTGTAATCTTCAATTGATTGCTCTTTCCAAAAGTTTTTACTTCCGGGCCTCCACCAAAAACACCAGTAAGCGCCTCACGCACCTCGCTGGTTGTAATATCGCGATCAAATCTTACCACATAGGTTCTTCCACCTTTGAAATCTACGCCCAGATTAAGCCCTTTCTGTGAAAAAGCGAAGATTCCGGCAAGAATAACAAAACCTGAAATTAGGTAATAGATTTTCCTTTTTCCAACAAAATTGATTTTCGTGTTTTTAAAAGCATTTTTGGTAGCAGGAGTTGAGAAAGAAATATCCTGTTTCTTTTCTAACATTCGGTCGAAAATCAAACGCGCAATAAAAATAGCTGAGAACAAAGAGGTAAGGATACCAATAATCAGCGTTGTAGCGAAACCTTGAATGGGTCCGTTGCCAAAAACGTAAAGAATAATACCGAGAATTAAGGTTGATACGTTGGAGTCAATAATGGATGACATTGCATTTCTAAATCCTTCTTTTACAGCCATTGCAACAGAATTACCTGCGCCCAACTCCTCTCTTACTCTTTCGAAAATCAAAATATTGGCATCTACTGAAAGACCTATGGTTAACACGATACCTGCAATACCGGGCAATGTAAGCACAGCACCTAGAGAGGAAAGAACACCCATCAGGAAAAATACGTTACAAAGCAAGGCCACGTCAGCAACCCAACCTGCTTTGTTGTAATAGAATCCCATAAAAATAAGTACCAGTGCAAGAGCAAGTAAAAAAGAGAGTAAGCCAGCACTAATTGCCTCCTGCCCTAATGAAGGACCAACCACATCTTCTTGCACAATTCTTGCGCGTGCAGGTAATTTACCGGCCTTTAGAATATTGGCTAAATCTTTGGCCTCATTAATATCAAAGTTTCCGGTAATAGAAGATCTACCGCCAGAAATTTCGCTTTGAACAGTTGGAAAAGAGTAAACATAATCATCCAAAACAATGGCAATACTTTTCCCAATGTTTTCGCCAGTTAGTCTTTTCCACGTTTGTGCACCTTCAGCATTCATGCTCATGCTTACCTCGGCTTTAGAACTATTTTGGGTAAAATCACCGCTGGCATCCGTAATTACATTTCCTTCGAGCGGGGCTCTTCTGTCGCGACCAGAAACCTTGATTGCTACTAATTGTAACAGTTTTCCTTCTTTATCAAAAGGTTTAACAGTCCATAGTAAACGCATATTGGAAGGAAAAATACTGGCAACACGAGGGTCTTTAAGATAAGTCATAACCTTGGCGGTATCCTTAACGGCCGAGATACCCACCACAGGACCTTCTGCGGGGAAATAACCTTGTTGATTTTGAATAAGAGATGGTTGTAACACTTCAAACAATGGACTTGCAGTTTGTTTTTTGGAAGTGTCGGCTTTGGTTACCAACTTGTTTGAATCGTTGTTTGCGGCCAAATCTAACTTACCTTCTTGTATAGAGTCCTTGTTGGTGTTCAATGCATCCTTGGCGGCAGCATTGGCAAGTGTTGTAAGTGAGTCAGAAGCAGCCTCTGGCTTAACAGCAGTTGTATCCTTAGACAAGCCATAAATAACTGCAATTCTCTTATCCGCCTCAATTAATTTCTGAGCAATCTCCTTGTTATCATAAGTTTCCCAGAACTCCAGATTGGCGGTTCCTTGTAACAATTTTCTAACCCTAACCTTATCCTTAACACCGGGAAGTTCAATCAATATTCTTCCGGAAATATCCAATTTCTGAATATTGGGTTGAGTTACCCCAAATTTATCAATTCTGGTTCGCAGAATATTAAAGGAACGATCAATGGCATCAGCAGCTTCTGTTCTGATGACGGCAACAACCTCCTCATTGGTAGATTCGTATTTTATTCTATCCTTTAACTCAAGCGTGTTAAAGATGGTGCTCAATTTTGCATTGGGGTCAGCTTTGCGAAACTCCTCATAAAAAAGGGTTACAAAATCTTTCTGACTATTTTTCTGAGCAGCAACCGCATTTTCGATGGCTTTGTTAAAAACAGGATCAGTGCTGAAGTTAGACATTGAGCGAACAATATCTACAACAGAAATTTCAAGGATTACGTTCATACCACCTCGCAAGTCAAGACCAAGGTTAATCTCCTTTTCCTTCGCATCGCGATAGGTATAATTTTTCAAAAGAATATTATATACCGGAGCCGTGGAAACAGAATCCAGATATCTTCTTTCTAGCGCATCATAAAGTGAATCTTTATTGGCTACTCCCTTAAATTTTTCAGATTTCTCCTGTGCATACTCCTTTGCATTTTGCTCAACCCGGTAGGTTACCCATGTGAATGAAAGCTGAAAAATACAAACCACTGCCAGCGCGATGGCGAATAAACGGATGGCTCCCTTGTTTTGCATATCCTTGAATGTGTCTTTTTTTTGAGTTTAAACTCTTGATTATTAACAAAATAGCTTCAAAAACTTCGGTTTTTGAAGCCTGCAAATATAGAATTTCCTACCTTATTTACCAATTTTAATTCCTTCAAGAGGTTATTTATTTGCTTTTGCGTAAATTTGAGAACCTTAAATCATGAAAAAAACGTTTTCCATCCTATTCCTGCTTAGCTCCTTCGCAGCCAACGCACAGTTTTTCTTTAACCGTATTGATTCTGTGGCCGTTATTCAAAACAATGCCTTTTTGCCTATGGCATTTGCCGGAGGGCAAAATTTTTTGGTTGTTTCTGAAATCGACCTTGATTTTGATGGAACAAAAGATTTGTTTCTTTTTGACCGATCAGGAGACAAAATTTCTACCTTTTTGAATCATGGCATTCCTGACTCTGTAAGCTATTTATACGCCCATGATTACATCCGTAAGTTTCCTAAATTAAACAGTTGGGCCCTTTTGCGCGATTTTAACTGCGATGGCAAAGAAGACATCTTTGCCTCAACCAATGCAGGAATGAAGGTTTATTTAAATACTTCAACCCCGCAAACCGGAATCTCTTTTTCAACAGCAACCAGTTTGCTCTATGCCTATTTTACCGAAAACCCTCTTTCTCAATACCTAAACCTTTACGTTAGTCCGGTAGATATTCCTGCTATCTATGACATTGATGGTGATGGGGATCTTGATATTTTGACTTTTGACTTTGCGGGAACCAAAATGTCTTATTTTAAAAATCATTCCATGGAATGGTTTGGACATTGTAACAGCTTGGAAGCCTATGTATTGGTTGATGATTGCTGGGGAGACTTTAGCGAAAACTTCAGCAATAACGATGTTACCTTGGATGTTTGCAGAGGCTCCAACCCATCGGCAGATGAAAGCCCACGGACTCAAACCCGCCATTCAGGTTCCTGCACGCTTTGCGCTGAATTTAACGGGGATAGCCAAAAAGAAGTGGTATTGGGAGATATTTCCTTTGCCAATTTAACGCTGTTGGTTAATGATGGAAACAGTGCCACCTCAGATTTTATTTCTCAGGATAATGTCTTCCCCGGCTACGACATTCCCGTCAATCTTCCCCTTTTTCCATGTGCTTTTTATGTGGATGTGAATAATGATGGAAAAAGAGACTTGTTGGCCAGTGCCAATGCAGGAAGTTGCTCAGCCAATATTCAAAACCTGTGGTATTATGAAAACACTGCTCAGGATGACTCTGTACATTTTAACTACCGCCAAAATGCTCTACTTATTGACCAAATGATTGACGTTGGTGAGGGAGCCTATCCAACAGTAACTGATTATGATCAAGATGGTTTGAAAGACATTGTTATTGGTAATTTTGGTTACCTCACAACCAATTGCAATTATCAATCAAAATTAATGTTATTAAGGAATACCGGAACGGCCATAGATCCGGAGTTTACTTTGATTTCCCGCGACTTTGCTAACCTTGCAGCGCTCAATTTAACCAACCTTGCACCAACCTTTGGCGACCTTGATGGGGATGGGGATGACGACATGGTTGTTGGGGAATCAAACGGCCGACTTTATTACTACATTAACACGGCCGCATCGGGGCTTCCTGCCTCCTATCAAATTAGTTCAAGTTTATTCAATGGCCTTGATGTGGGAAATTTTGCCACCCCTCAATTGGTTGATTTGAATCGTGATGGCAAGCTAGATTTAGTGGTTGGTGAAGGGAATGGAAATCTTAATTTTTATCCGAATACCGGAACTGCCTCCCAACCTGCTTTTTCCTCAACACCTTTAACCGATAGTTTGGGCAAAGTTAACGTTACTCCTATCAACACCATCACCGGGTACAGCGCCCCTTATTTTTTTAAGGTTAATGGAGAGTACCATCTAATGGTTGGGTCATCCAGCGGTTTCTTTTTTCACTATACCAACATCGATAATAATCTTACAGGAGCCTTTACCTTAAGTGACGACTCTTTTCAGGACATTTGGGAAGGAATTAGAAGTTCTGTTTGTGTTCATGATTTTGATAATGATGAGGAACCAGATATGATCGTTGGCAATTATTGCGGTGGATTGCATTTTTATATTGGTGATATAACCCAATCGCTTGAAGAAAACGAAGACAAATTAGTCTTTAAAATTTTTCCCAATCCATCCAACGGTGAAGTCACGGTTGAATTTCAAGATGAACGATTTATCCAGGGAGCCAGTATTCAGGTGTTTAACCAAATGGGACAAATGGTTTTCGAAAAAAATGCCAATCTATTAAAATCACAAACCATTGATTTAAGTGAACTAAAGAATGGATTTTATGTTCTTCAAGTTAATCAAGGACAAGCAAAATCCTTTGGAAAACTTATCAAGACCAGCAGATAAAACTATGCGTTATGCCCCGTTAATTGCATTAATTCTTTGCCTTTGCGTGATTGAGTCCTGTAAAACCGATGAACACGTTTGGCGTCAAGGAGAAGGAAATTTTCCGGCCGATATTGCCAAGATTGTACAAAACCGTTGCACCAACCCTGGTTGTCATGATAATACAAGCCGAAATGGGGCAGCCGGATTATCACTTGAAACTTGGGATGAGATGTTTAAGGGAACTCGAAACGGAGCGGTTGTAATACCCTACAATCACAAACAAAGCACCTTCTTTCTCTATTGCAATACTTTTGACGAACTGGGAGTAAGCAATAAGCCAACCATGCCTTATTTGGGAGCCCCGCTTACTAAAGAAGAGGTAATTTTAATTCGTGATTGGATTGAAAAGGGAGCACCCGACGGAAGCGGAAATATTAAGTTTTCTGATAATCCCAAAAGAAAAAAATATTATGTTGTTAACCAGGGTTGCGATTTGGTTACCGTTTTTGATGCCGAAAGTAATTTACCGATGCGCTATATTCAGGTTGGAAAAGACCCTAATAAAATAGAATCGCCACATCAAATAAGGGTTTCACCGGATGGCGAATATTGGTATGTACTTTTTCTTAACGGAGAGTACTTTCAAAAATACCGTGCATCAGATGATAGCTTTGTTGCAGAAGTACGTGTGGGTGCGGGTAGTTGGAATACCTTTCAAATTTCATCGGATGGTAAGAGTGCATGGACGGTAGATTACTCCTCTGCAGAAAACACCACCCCTGGCCAAGGGATTGTTGCCTTTGTTGATTTACCCACCATGACCCTTAGAAAAAAATATGCCGGTAATGGATTATTTTCCTATCCCCATGCAGTCATGTTGAGCCACAACAACAAAACGCTTTATGTTTTTGGTCAGGAGGGTAGTCAATTTTACAAAATCAACATGGACCCTGATTCAGGAAATAGCGCATTGGCTCCTGATATACCACCGGCAAAAACCATGGATGGCTCTTTTGGAGCACTCTTGAAGCCTCATGATGCTTTGTTCCATCCGGATGGTAGTAAATATTTTGTAACCTGCCAGAACACGGACGAGGTGCGGGTTTACAATTCAGCAAACGACAAATTGTTGGCCGTAATTCCAACCGGTGATTTCCCACAGGAATTGGCCATTTCCACCAAAAGAAATCTGCTGTTTGTTTCTTGCATGGAAGATGAAAGCTCATTCATCAACACAAAAGGATCTGTTTATGTTATTGACATGGCCAGCCTTATGGTTGTAAAAAAGTTAAACAGTGGTTATCAACCCCATGGACTGGCGGTGGATGACCAACAAGACCTGCTGCTGATTGCCAACAGAAATGCTTCGATTGACGGTCCTGCACCACACCACACTACTGAATGTGGAGGCCGGAATGGTTACGTAACCTATGCCAATCTTTCTACACTAGAAATGGTAACCAACAGAAAAATAGAAGTTTCTGTTGACCCCTATTTTATCTCTATCAGATAAAAACCAATTCAAACTTTTATTGATTAGATTTGTGACAGATTTATTTTATCGGTGGAAGACTATTTATCCCTACTTAACCAACCCCAAAAGGAGGCAGTATTAAACGCGGAAGGGCCCATGATGATTGTGGCCGGAGCTGGTTCGGGCAAAACCCGTGTAATTACTTACCGCATTGCGCATTTGCTAAAACTGGGGGTTGAACCCTTTCAAATCCTGGCACTAACCTTCACCAACAAGGCGGCCAAAGAAATGAAGGAAAGAATTGCAACCATTGTGGGTAACAATGATGCGAAAAGTTTGTGGATGGGAACTTTTCACTCTGTTTTTGCCCGCATTTTAAGATCCGAAGCAGGCAAACTTGGCTTTCCTGAAAACTTTACCATTTACGATACAGAAGATTCCAAAAGTTTGATAAAAACCATTCTCAAGGAAATGAACCTTGATGATAAAGTTTACAAACCGAATGTTATTTACGGCAGAATTTCGGCCGCAAAAAACAATTTGATTTCTTGGCGTTCATATCAGCAAAATCAGGAGGCAGCACTTCACGATAAAGCGGCCAATATGCCCAAAATCGGGCAAATTTTTGAAGCTTATGCCAAACGTTGCTTTGCTGCATCAGCCATGGATTTTGACGATTTGCTATTTAATACCAATGTGCTGTTTCGCGACCATCCGGAAACCTTGCACAAATACCAGCAGAAATTCAAGTACATCATGGTGGACGAGTATCAGGATACCAATTATTCTCAATACCTGATTGTAAAAAAACTAGCCGCCATGTATGAAAATATTTGTGTGGTTGGCGATGACGCGCAAAGCATATACGCCTTTAGAGGAGCCAACATTCAGAATATTCTTAACTTCAAGAATGATTATCCGGATTTAAAAACATTCTTGCTTGAACAAAATTATCGTTCCACCAAAACCATCGTGAATGCCGCCAACAGCGTGATTTCTAAAAACAAGGATCAGATGCGAAAGGAGGTATGGACCGAAAATCCGGATGGGGACAAAATTGATGTTTTAAGAGCATTCTCAGATAATGAAGAAGGACAATTGGTTGCCAACGCTATTTTCAGAACGAAGATGGAGGCCACTGCCTTTCATAAAGATTTTGCCATCCTTTACCGAACCAATGCCCAATCAAGGGCCATGGAGGAAGCGCTCCGAAAAATGAACATTCCTTATAAGATTTACGGAGGGCTTTCATTTTATCAAAGAAAAGAAGTAAAAGATTTGATTGCCTATTTCCGATTAACGATTAATCATAATGATGAAGAAGCCCTAAAAAGAATTATTAATTATCCCGGGCGTGGTATAGGGCAAACAACCATTGATAAACTTATTATTTCTGCTGCAGAAAATGGTGTTAGTTTATGGAATGTGTTGGACCAACCCAAGCAATTTCAACTCAATGTAAATGCCGGCACACTCGCTAAACTTGAAGATTTTGTTACCTTAATCAAAAGTTTTTCGGTGGTTGCAAGCACCCAAAATGCTTATGATGCAGGAAACCACATTGCGGTGCATTCAGGAATTTTAAAAGAACTTTATATCGATAAAACTCCCGAAGGTGTTAGTCGGTACGAAAACATTCAGGAGCTACTGAACGGAATCAAAGAGTTTGCTGAAAACGATGTGGTGAATAATGAAATTTCTTCTGAACAAAGCTTAAGCAACGCACGCTTATTGAAAGATTACCTGCAAGACATTGCCTTGCTGACCGGTGACGAAAAGGAGGATCAAAATTTAGACAAAGTATCCTTGATGACCATTCATGCCGCCAAAGGGCTTGAGTTTAAATATGTTTACATCGTTGGGTTGGAAGAAAATTTGTTTCCATCGCAAATGAGCATATTTTCAAGAGAGGACCTGGAGGAAGAACGAAGATTATTTTATGTTGCCTTAACCAGGGCAGAAAAAAGTTCTACCATCTCCTACTCCACCTCAAGATATCGTTGGGGCAGTTTAATAAGTTGTGAACCCAGTCGGTTTATTGATGAAATAGACCCTGAACATTTGAATTTCAAATTCAACCACCAACAAAGTTTCGAAGAACCCGCAAAGGGATGGTTTGCTCCCAAAGGCAATAGCTTTCAGCCAAGAAAAACAGGCAACACTGAAATCAAGTCCTCCCTTCAAAGCACTACAAAATCAGTGGCTCAACCCAGTATGCCTGCACAAAGAAACCTTAAGCGAATTAGTGAAAGTACTTCCCTAACATCTGCAGGTTCAATGCAAGAGACAGGAGACGATACCAGGCACCTTAAAGTAGGCGATGCAGTTGAACATTTGCGCTTTGGCAAAGGAAGAATTGAAGAAATTGAAGGTAGTGGTGCAAGCCGAAAAGCAACTGTATTATTCGAAAATGCCGGTTCTAAGCAATTGATTCTTAAATTTGCCAAATTAAAAATCCTCTCTTAATAAAGTGAATCAAGAAATTACAGCCGGAACAACCGGCATGGTGTACCATACCTCCTTACCTAAATTAATCATTCCTGAATACGGAAGAAATGTTCAGCGAATGATCGATTACGCTGTTTCTATTGAAGATCGCGAGGAAAGAAACAAATGTGCTAAAGCCATTATTGAGGTGATGGGGCAACTAAATCCGCATTTGCGAGACATTGCAGATTTTAAGCACAAACTATGGGACCATTTGTTCGTGATAGCTGATTTTAAACTTGACGTAGACAGTCCCTATCCTATTCCTTCCAGAGAAACTTTTCAAACAAAACCTGAAAAAGTTCAATATCCCGGAAATGCTATCCGGTTCCGACATTACGGCAAAATTGGAGAGGAAATGGTTAAAAAAGCCGTTGAAATGGAAGATGGCGAAATGAAGGATGCTTATATTGAAACCATTGCCAATATGATGAAAAGGTTTTACGCTGCATGGAACCGTGATGCTGTTGGAGATGAGGTTATTTGGGAGCAAATCAAGATTCTTAGTGGTGGAAAAATTACCCCTAAAGAAAATTTAAAACTTCAGGTAGTGGCCGAAACCCCATTAAGGACAGGCTTTACCGGGCAATCCACCAACAATCGGAGAAAAAAGGGCGGTAGGAACCAAAATAACCGCCGCAGGTATTGATCCTCCAAATACGGTTTGCTCTTCGGTCATAAACATTGAGTGGTTAAAAATATTTAGTCAGGCAGATCAATTCCTTTGGTTATTCTCATGATCTTTCCCTGAAAAAAGTAAGGTCATGGCAAAATTTGAGGTAAACGGTGGAATCCGGCTAAAAGGTGATATTATTCCGCAAGGTGCAAAAAATGAGGCGCTACAAATTCTTTGTGCAGTATTGCTTACGCCTGAAAAAGTAGTTATAAAAAATGTTCCTGATATTGTTGATATCAATAAATTAATTGAGCTACTCAGAGCCCTCGGTGTTAAAATTGAAAAAACCGGACACGAAGAGTTCACCTTTATTGCCGATGAGGTTAACGTAAATTATCTCAACAGTGCTGAGTTTAAGAAAAAAGGAGCGGCCTTAAGAGGTTCCATTATGATTGTAGGTCCTTTGCTGGCAAGATTTGGCAAGGGCTATATACCCCGACCGGGAGGCGACAAAATTGGAAGAAGAAGGCTGGATACACATTTTATTGGCTTTCAAAATTTAGGGGCAAAATTTATTTATGATGAGGGTCAGGATTTTTATAAAGTTGAAGCCAAAGACCTCAAAGGATGTTATATGTTATTGGATGAAGCTTCGGTTACCGGAACCGCCAATATCATCATGGCAGCGGTCATGGCCAAAGGAATCACCACCATTTACAATGCTGCCTGTGAACCATACATACAGCAATTGTGCAAGATGTTAAACCGAATGGGCGCAAAAATTTCCGGAATAGGTTCCAACCTCCTCAATATAGAAGGTGTTGACTATTTAGGAGGCACTACCCATACCATGCTGCCTGATATGATTGAGGTGGGAAGTTTTATTGGTTTGGCAGCCATGACACAATCAGAAATCACCATCAAGAATGTTGCTTATCAGGAGCTAGGAGTAATTCCTGATGTTTTCAGAAAGCTTGGCGTAAAAATGGAATTGAAAGGAGACGATTTGTTTATACCTTCTCAAGACCACTATGAAATTGAGACCTTTATTGATGGCTCTATTTTAACCCTGGCCGATGCCATTTGGCCCGGCTTTACTCCCGACCTATTGAGCATTGCCTTGGTTGTAGCCACCCAGGCCAAAGGAAGTGTCTTAATTCATCAGAAAATGTTTGAAAGCCGGCTGTTTTTTGTTGATAAACTCATTGACATGGGGGCTCAAATTATTTTGTGCGATCCACACCGTGCAACAGTTATAGGATTAAACCGACAACATCAGTTAAAGGGCATAAAAATGTCCTCTCCCGACATTAGAGCCGGTGTTTCGCTGCTGATTGCCGCCCTTTCTGCCAACGGAAAAAGCGTCATTGACAATATCGAACAAATTGATCGAGGCTATCAAAACATCGAAGGAAGATTGCAGGCCATTGGTGCTCAAATAAAGAGAATTGGTTAAACTTTGCCTTGTCATTTTTTGGGGCACAAAAATTGTGTTAGATTTGTGAAAGAATTTAACACTATGAAAAAATCAGTCATTTTATTTTCAGCCCTATTGATGGCCATCACCATCTTCTCCTTCACCCGAGTAGAGAAAGGAAATGCTCAGGTAGGATTAAACATAGGCAACAAAGCCCCTGAACTTTCTTACAGTTCCCCAACCGGTGAAGTAATTTCTCTTTCCTCTGTAAATCGTGACCGATATGTTCTAATTGATTTCTGGGCAAGCTGGTGCGGTCCATGTAGAATGGAAAATCCTGCGGTGGTAAATGCTTATAACCAGTTCAAGGATGCGAAATTAAAAGGAGCCAAAAAAGGATTTACCATCTATGGAGTTTCTTTGGACAATAACAAGGAAAAATGGATGGCTGCCATTACCAAAGACGGCCTAACCTGGACTAGTCACGTTTCTGACCTTGGTGGTTGGGGTTCTGCAGGTGCCAAAATTTATGGCGTAAACTCAATTCCTGCCAACTTTTTGCTTGACCCCAACGGAACCATCATTGCCAAAAACTTAAGAGGAGCTCAATTACTCGAAGAATTGAAAAAATACCAGGAACAAAAATAACCTGAAAAAACCCATAAGAAGGCGGGACAGATTTTCTTTCCCGCCTTTTTTATTCCACTATATGACAAATTGGCGCAAAACCAGGGTTGGCAAACTATTTGCCCAAGCGCAAAAAAGCGATAAAAAAGGCATGGAGAACAAGGAAAAAGAACCCACTTTTCAAGAAAATATTTCTGAACAAAATAAAGCAGAAAACTCATCCAAAATGCATGAAGAACTGAATGCCATTCCCGGGGAGGAACCAAGCAATGCAACAGAAACGGGTCCTGAGGCCATTAAAGGAGATCAGGCAAACAATGCAGATGAAATTGAAACCCTGCAATTAAAATTAAGTGATCTGAACGACAAATATCTTCGCCTATTCAGCGAATTCGACAACTATAGAAAGAGAACCGCCAAAGAAAAAACCGATTTGATTAAAACGGCAGGAGAAGATATCTTCAAGTCCATTTTGCCTGTTTTGGATGACTTTGAAAGGGGATTCAAAATGATGCAAACTGCATCAGAT
>JBILVQ010000109.1:0-10012 GCA_044370375.1 Bacteroidia bacterium | reverse complement strand
AGGCAACCCTAACACAAAAAGGGTTGGAGCCAATGACTTCTTTGGATACAGAATTCAACGCTGATATTATGGAAGCAATAACCAATTTTCAGGTTGAGGATGTTTCTAAAAAAGGAAAGGTCATTGAAGAACTTGAAAAAGGCTATTCATTGAACGGCAAGGTAATTCGGTTTGCAAAAGTTGTTGTAGGATCCTGATATAAAACATTATGGCCAAAAAAGATTATTACGAAATTTTAGGAGTAGCCAGAGGGGCTGATGAATCGGAAATAAAAAAAGCCTACCGTAAAATGGCCATGAAATATCATCCCGACAAAAACCCGGGTGATAAGCAAGCCGAAGATAAATTTAAGGAAGCTGCTGAAGCCTACGATGTTTTAAGCAATGCCGACAAAAAAGCACGCTACGATCAATTCGGACACGCTGGAATGGGTGCCGGAGCGGCGGGCGGTGGCTTTAGCGGAGGCATGAACATGGATGACATCTTTAGTCAGTTTTCCGATATTTTTGGCGGCTTTGGTGGCGGGGGTCAAAGAGGAGGCGGTGGAAAACGCAGAACCACCCGTGGATCAAACCTTAGAATCAAAGTAAAACTCACCCTTGAAGAAATTTTAAAAGGTGTAGAGAAGAAAATTAAAGTCAATAAATACCTTCACTGCCAGTCGTGCCAAGGATCCGGAGCACAAGGAGGAAGTGCATTCCATACTTGTTCCACCTGCCGCGGATCGGGGCAAATAACACAGGTTGTTAATACCATTTTGGGCCAAATGCAAACAGCATCCACCTGTCCTGCCTGCAGCGGAGAGGGGCAAGTTATCAGAGATAAATGCAAAACTTGTTTTGGCGATGGGATTGTACGTGGTGAAGAAGTAATTACCATCAATATTCCTGCTGGTGTTGCCGAAGGAATGCAATTGTCAATGTCGGGACACGGAAATGCTGCCCCCAGAGGCGGTATCCCGGGAGATTTACTGGTGGCCATTGAGGAGCAGGAGCACGCTCATTTGAAACGAGAAGGCAACAACTTGTATTTTGAACAGGTAATAAGTTTTACAGATGCCGCTCTGGGAACATCCGTTGAAATTCCAACCCTTGAAGGGAAAGCCAAAATTAAAATCGATCCTGGAACACAACCGGGAAAAGTACTGCGTTTGCGTAGCAAGGGTTTGCCCGAAATCAACCAGTACGGAAGAGGCGATTTGCTGGTTTCAGTAAATGTGTGGGTTCCCGCCACCTTGACAAAAGAGGAGAAGAAAACCCTAGAGAAATTGAATGAATCGGAAAATTTTCAACCCTCTAAAAATTCGAAAGACAAAGGTTTCTTCGACAGAATGAAAGAATACTTTTAAGAATAACTCCCCGATTTTTTCAACAGGAACGACCAACATCGTTCCTGTTTTTGCTTTTATCCAGCTGATTCCAAATTACACATGTTAAGAATTGCAATTCCATCTGTGATTTTAGCGCAACTTTGTCAAAATTGGTTTTTAATGCGCATCTTCGCAAGGTACATGTTCAATCAAAAATGATATTATTCAGCGCAAAGGATATCGTAAAAAAATACGGTGCTTTTACCGCCCTCGACAAGGTTAGCATTGAGGTTCCGGAAAACACCGTATTCGGCTTGTTGGGTCCAAATGGGGCGGGTAAAACATCGCTTATCAGAATTATCAACCACATCACTGCTCCAGATGAAGGCGAAATGTTTTTTATGGGCCGAAAGTCATCCTCTTCAGATATTGCCTATATCGGTTATCTTCCTGAGGAAAGAGGCTTATATAAGAAAATGAACGTGGGCGAACAAGCCTTGTATTTGGCAAGGCTCAAGGGGCTTCCCAAAAAGGATGCACTGATAAAGTTAAAATACTGGTTTGAAAAATTTGAAATTACCACTTGGTGGAATAAAAAAATTGAAGAGCTTTCAAAGGGTATGCAACAAAAGGTTCAGTTTATTGTGACCATTTTACACGAACCCAAATTACTAATCCTGGATGAACCCTTTAGTGGTTTTGACCCCATTAATGCCAATTTGATAAAAGATGAAATTCTTGAATTAAAAAAAAAGGGCACCACCATTATTCTTTCAACACATAATATGGGCTCTGTAGAGGAACTATGTGACCATATTGCACTCATCAACCGATCAAAGAAAATTCTTGATGGTTCGGTAAAGGATATCAGGAAGGCCAACAGATCACAAACCTACATGATAGAATTTAGTGGAAACATGATTGCCTTCACGAATGCACTTTGGACGGGTTGTACCTTGATAAGCCATGAAACTGATGGTGAACAAATAAAAGCCAATATTCAATTAACCGGCACTACCACACCCAATCAGGTATTACAACAGTTAATTCCTCATGTTTCCATCAATGGAATAAAGGAAATGCTTCCTACCATGAATGAAATTTTTATTCAAAAAGTTAAGGCCGCGGGCGAAGAAGAAATAACTGAAAAATCATCTACCAACTCAAACCTTACCGAATAATCAAAATGGGAAAGATATCTTTAATCATACAAAGAGAATATTTATCAAGGGTAAAAAAGAAGTCCTTTATTATCATGACCCTTATTGGGCCTTTATTGATGTCGGGGATAATTTTTGCAAGACTCTGGCTTGGGAACATTGAAGAAGATGCACAACTAATTCAGGTGGTTGATGAAACCCATGTTTTTGCCGGGAAATTTGAAAATGGGAAAAACGCCATTGTTGCGTTTTCAAAATCTAATATTGCCGAGGCAAAAAAGAATTTCTACAAAGAACCCTACAATGTAATTCTTTATATTCCTTACAACATCCTAGAAGCCCAAACGGTGCAGGTATTTTATAAAAAGCAACCGCCAATGGGAACACTGGAATTCCTCAAGAACAATTTGAAAAATGCAGTGGAGGACATGAAGCTGGAAGCCTCCGGCATTGACCGTTTGCAGCTTGATATTATTAAAACCGATATTAATGTTTTAACAAGTAAACTTGAATCATCGGGAAAGCAGCAAAGAAAAAGCACAGAACTAAGTTTTGTTATTGGACTTGTTGGAAGTTTGCTTATTTATTTCTTTATCTTTCTCTATGGTGCACAAGTGATGAGGGGAGTGATAGAAGAAAAAACAAGCCGTATTGTAGAGGTGATTATTTCCTCGGTAAAACCTTTCGAATTAATGATGGGAAAAATCATTGGTATTGCATTGGTTGGCCTTACGCAGTTTTTGTTGTGGATGGTTTTAACTTTTTCAATGGTAGGATTGGCTGGAAAGGTAATGGCCGAAAAAAACTATAATCCTGAACAGCTTGAACAAAGCTTTCAATCTAGTGGTGCGGGCATGCCCGGCGGTATGGGCCAACCATTTGGCGGAGCTACCGTAAAACCGCCATCCACAGCCGATGCATTTGCGGGTTTATCTGAATCTATTAACTTACCACTCATGCTGGGTTGTTTTTTATTTTACTTTCTCGGCGGGTATCTTTTGTATGGTGCGCTTTTTGCAGCCATTGGGTCTGCTGTTGACAGTGAAGCCGATACCCAACAATTCATGCTGCCTATTACCATCCCCATGATTCTTGCCATAACTATGTCGCAGGTTATATTAACGAATCCCGAATCCTCCATGGCCTTTTGGTTTTCTATTATCCCTTTAACCTCACCGATTATCATGATGGTCAGACTCCCCTTTGGTGTCCCCACCTTTGACCTGGTTTTGAGCATGGTTTTACTGATTGTTTCTTTTATCGGTGCCACATGGATTTCGGGTAAAATTTACCGAACAGGCATTTTGATGTATGGTAAAAAGAACTCCTACAAAGAGCTTTGGAAATGGCTATTTTATAAAGGATAAATTACAGGCCCATGCGTCTTGCTATCATTGATCTGGGAACGAACACCTTCAACCTGCTGGTGGCTGAAAAGAAAGCCAACAAGATGAACGTTCTCTTCAACGAAAAGCGTGCAGTAAAACTTGGAGAAGGAGGAATCAACACAGGCATCATTATTCAGGAAGCATACCAACGGGGAATTGCTGCTTTTGAGCATTGGGTAAGTGTTTCTAGAAAGTACCAAGTTGACGAGATTTTTGCCTTCGCAACCTCTGCAGTCAGAGGTGCATCAAACGGTAAAAAATTCACTTTAGAGTTACAAAAAAGGACCGGTATCAAAGTAAGCATCATCAACGGAGCAAAGGAAGCTGAGCTTATTTTCAAGGGCGTTTATAATGCTTGCAGGCCAGGGTTGGAAAATGTATTGGTAATGGATATTGGCGGTGGAAGCACAGAATTTATTATCGGAAACCAAAACGGGATACTTTGGAAAAAAAGTTTTAAAATTGGTATTGCCAGGCTTTTGGAAAAATTCAAACCTTCTGAACCCATTAGCTGGATTGAAGTTCAAGAAATTGAAAATTATTTGTCTAAAGTGTTAAAACCTTTGTGGGAAGCTATTCTGAAGTATGATTGTAAAATCTTGATTGGCTCCTCCGGCTCTTTCGACACCTTTGCAGATTTAATTCTTGAATCGAGAAGTCCGCGCACAAATTTGGGCAGTAAAAAAACCTTTTCCTACAATTTAAAAGAGTATTTCTCGATTCACGACCAGTTAATAAGGAGTACGAAATCCCAAAGAATGAAAATGCCCGGGATGCTCGAAATGAGGGTAGATATGATTGTCCTTGCCAGCCTCTGCTGCTCGCTGGTACTAAAAAAATCAGCCATCAAAAAAATGAAGCTTTCTGCATATTCACTGAAAGAGGGAGCCTTTTACGAGAAGATTGATAACAAGAAAAAACTCATAAAATCATGACCAAAGTACTAATCATTGATGACGAAAAAGCAATTCGAAGAAGTTTAAGAGACATTCTTGAATATGAAAAATTTACCGTTGAAGAAGCTGAAAATGGTAAAGACGCCTTGTTGAAATTCGAAAAAGAAAATTTCGATTTGTTTTTATGCGATATCAAAATGCCGGGTATGGACGGCATAGAGGTTCTTGAAAAAATAATGGAAAAATATGATGAGGTTCCGGTTATCATGATATCGGGCCATGGAAACATTGAAACCGCAGTGGAAGCGGTAAAGAAAGGCGCCTTTGATTTTATTCAAAAACCATTTGATCTTAACAGATTGTTGGTTTCAGTAAGAAACGCCTTAGACAAGGGAACACTGGTAAAGGAAACCAAGGTGTTAAAAAAGAAAATTTCGAAAACCTTTGACATGGTTGGTGAGTCGGAAGGTATGAATCGTATCAGGGAGTTAATAGACAGGGTGGCCCATACCGATGCAAGAATCCTCATTACCGGAGAAAATGGAACAGGGAAAGAGTTAGTAGCCAAATGGATTCATGAAAAAAGTCAAAGAAAATCTTTTCCCTTAATTGAAGTAAACTGTGCTGCTATCCCCTCTGAATTAATTGAAAGCGAATTGTTTGGCCACGAAAAAGGAGCCTTTACGAGTGCCGTTAGCCAGAGAAAAGGAAAATTTGAATTGGCCGAGGGTGGAACCTTGTTTTTAGATGAAATAGGCGATATGAGTTTATCGGCTCAGGCGAAAGTTTTGAGGGCCCTTCAGGAAAATAAAATCACCCGCGTTGGGGGTGATAAGGAAATAAAAGTAAACGTAAGGGTCATTGCAGCCACTAATAAAAATCTATCCAAAGAAATCGAAAAGGGCAATTTCAGGGAAGACCTATTTCATCGATTAAGTGTAATTCCTATTCAGGTTCCATCGTTGAATGAAAGAGTAGAGGATATTCCTCTTTTGGCCAACCACTTTATTCAGCTATTGGCACAGGAGCATAATCTTGTACCTAGAAAAATAAGCGGAGATGCCATTGCCGAACTTCAAAAAATTAATTGGACAGGCAATATCAGGGAATTCAGGAACGTAATTGAACGATTGCTGATTCTTTGTGAAAAAGACATTACTGAAAAGGAGGTAAAATTATTTGCCTCCAAATCAAAGGTGTAATACGGAATTATTTCCGGGTGCAGGTGGCCACAGCACCATTATCGGCAGCCGCATCTGCATTTACTGTAGCCTCGAAAGCGTCTAACTCTTTCGCGGTCCCGCATGTTTCGGGATAAACACGGGAAGTATCCTCACCTGCAAGCTTGTAGGAGTATTGGCAACTACTGCACTTCTCGCAGGAAGTTGTTAGGAAAGACAGAGAAATTACGAAGGCAAAAAGCGCAATAAATCTTTTCATAAGAGATAATTTTCAGAGGCAAAAGTAACAAAACAATAAAATAACACAAGTTTTAAAAATAAAACTTCTTAGCGCATAATGCACTCCATGGTTTTGTCGGGATCCTTATTGGCCTGAACATCTGCCTCATAAGCGCTAACCATTTCCTTATCTCCACATACCTCAGGAAAATCATTTACAATGGAATCGCCTTTTTTCTCAGTACATTTTACACATTTTGTGCATGAGTTTAGTAAAAAACCAGACAACAATGAAAGAAGGAGGAGGCCCAATACGGGATTTTTGGTTGAGGTTTTCATCAGGTTATTTGTCATTACATGAATAAAGAGTAAAATTTTTATTGGCCTCGGCCTCTACTTCCTTTTTAAAGGATTCAATATCTTCCTTGTTTCTGGAACAGTATTCAGGATAGGTCAATTCATTACCATTACCATCGTTGCTCACTTTACAAGTTGTGCATTTTTCGCAAGAGGAAAGAGACAAAGACATCAAGCAACAAATACCGAAAAACTTTCGCTGGAAATTTGGGATTTGAAGAAAACTTTTTAACATAATCATCTGAAAAGCAGGGTTGGTATTTCCTTTGTCTGTTCAACTAAGGCCTTTATACTCAATAAACCATTCTTGGGTTCCAAAAAACGAAAAATTTATTCCCAGCGTTTTTTTATCTCGAAAACGGCCCAAAAACCTGGCCTAAGGAATAAAACGCAGCTTTAGTGGTTCAACGGTTGATCTAAAAACAGGATAAATGGCCAGAGAATTTTCATGTCTTTGAGCAGTTGTTTTGGAAAATCCGGGGAATTTGTTTCAGCATCGGTGTAGGCCACAGAGGCAATGAATGATTTTAGCTTTAAATATTCGGCTACCGGACTATCCGCGTCAAAACCTTTAGGGACTTTTACCAGTTTATCATCCTGCCAAAGGGAAGAAACCCTTTGTTGAAAGGCTTTCTTGTGCAACACTTTCAAAAAATCCGCAGCCTGGAAATCGATTTCTGCCCTCACCAACCCTAATACATCAGGAGCTGGCTGAAACATACCTGCGGCAAGAAAAACTCCACCCGGTTCAAGATGCAAATAGAAGCCCGGTCGATAGGATTTTCTGCCATATAGGTTTAAAGCAACCCCCATATTGGTTTTATAAGGGGCCTTGTTCTTAGAAAAACGCACATCCCTGTGAATTCGAAAAAAACAACTTTCGGGTGGGATTTCCGGAAAAGAAGGGTGAAGGGGTTTCATGCCCTTGAGAAGGACTGAGACCAGTTCAATGGTCTCATTTTTAGCACTTTTGAAATCCTCTTGATGAGCATGCATCCATTCTCGGGTATTGTTCTTCTTCAGCTCTTTTAAAAAACGGAAGGTGGTTTTTAGGCTCATTTCAATATCTTTAGAAATCCAAAACTAATGTTTTGCACTCTTTTTTTCTTGTATTTTTAATTATTTATTTAATTTAGCCACGTTTTAGTTAAGAACAAAGTGATTAAAAACCCTATGAGAATCATGAAATTGGCTTTTACAGCCTTTCTATTCACGCTATTCAGCCTTAGCTCGATGGCGCAAGGCGGAAAAACCCGTAAGGCGGATGAAGCCTACAACAATTATTTATACACCGATGCAATCGAGTTGTACAAAAAAGCACTCACCAAGATTGACAACAAAAGCCAAAAAGCTCTTGTTAATTTCCGTTTAGGGGAGTGTTACCGCAAAATCAACGATTTAAAAAACGCTGAAAGTTGGTATGCAAAGGCTGTTAAGGCTAAGTATCCTGATCCTACTGCCGTTTTATTATTGGCAGATTGCAAAAAAGCTCAGGAAAAATACAATGAGGCTATCACCGATTATAATGAATACAAAAAATTGGTGCCTTCAGATCCAAGAGGAGATGATGGGGTTAAGTCTTGTGAAATTGCTCAAAAATGGAAGGATAGTCCAACCAAGCATGAGGTACAAATCCTGCCTTTCAACACCAAAGCCAGTGAGTTTTCTCCGATTTACGCAGATAAAAAGGGGTCTAAACTTTGGTTCACCTCTTCCAGGGATGGATCTGCCGGAGGTGGCACTGATGAAACAACCGGCCAAAGTTTTAGTGATATTTTTGAAGTAACCAAAGATAAAAAAGGGGCTTGGTCAACACCTACGGCTGTTGCAACACAAATTAATTCAAAGTTCAACGAAGGGTCTGCTTGTTTCAACAAGAAAAAGACAACCGTTTATTTTACCCGTTGCCCTGAGGAAAAGAAAAGAAGTTTAGGCTGTGAAATTTGGTATTCAGAGAAAAAAGGAACAAACTGGGGTGAGGCTGTAAAAATTGTTGATCTATCACCTGCAGATTCATTTACTGTTGGTCATCCTACCGTTTCTGCTGACGAAAGTTTTATGATTTTTGCATCAGACATGCCGGGTGGATTGGGTGGAAAAGATTTATGGAAAACCACTTTCGATAAAAAAGCAAAAACATGGAGCAAGCCTGTTAATCTGGGTCCAACCATCAATACCAGCGGTGACGAAATGTTTCCTTTCCTTGCTGATGATGGAACGCTGTTTTTTGCTTCTAATGGTCACCTGGGAATGGGTGGTTTAGATAATTTCCGTGCTCCTGTTTCTGGGGATTCATGGGGAACCATTACCAACCTGAAGTTTCCTTTAAACAGTGCTGCCGATGATTTCGGAATTGTTTCTGATGCCAAAGGAGAAAATGGTTACCTTACCTCTGCAAGAGCAGGTGGAAAGGGTGCCGATGATATTTATTCATTCTCTGTACCTCCTATCAATTTCGCTTTGATGGGTACTGCTTATGATTCAGATTCTAAGGAAAAAATCATCAACGCTACTATCAAATTAATTGGTAGCGATGGTTCTAATGTTGAAGCCAAAACCGATGCAAATGGTGCTTACCGTTTTGATTTCACCCCTGAAGGAAAGCGCTTTGTTGTTCAAAACGTTAGCTACACTGTTTCAGGTACCATGGAAAAATACCTAAGCGACAAAGCTGATTTCACTACCGTAGGAATTGAAGTGCAAACGGATTTCACCAAAGACCTTTATCTTAAACCTATCAAAAAACAACCAATTCGTTTGCCAGATATCCTTTATGACTTGGCCAAATGGGATTTGAAACCTGAATACCAGGATTCTTTGAATGGTCTGATTAAAACCTTAAATGACAATCCAAACATTGTTATTGAATTAGGTTCTCATACCGATACCCGTGACAACGACAAAGCAAATGAAGTACTATCTTTCAAACGTGCTCAGTCTGTAATTGATTACCTTGTTTCTAAAGGAATTGCAGGAGACCGTATGACAGCCAAAGGTTACGGTGAAAAAACACCATTAATTTCAGATAAAGAAATTGCAGCATTGGCCACCACTGAAGAGAAAGAGGCTGCTCACCAAAAAAATCGTAGAACAGAATTTAAAATTTTAAGAGAGGATTATGTTCCTAAAGAGGATCCTAACGCTCCTAAAGTTGCCCCGAAGATTGAGAATGCTTCTGATGAAGAAGAGTAAATTAATTATTAACCCTTAACCGCTTGCAAGAAAAAAGGCCTCCACAAAGAGGCCTTTTTCTTTTGTACTCACCGGCTAATCTCCTGATTTGACTGTAATTTTACCATGAAAGGATACGCGTGATCAGGAGTTATTGCTGAGTGCTAAGGTTTCGAAATTCATTATATAAATCTTGGTGTTTTTATTTTTATTCAAGGAGAATTGGAACACACCCTATCATTAAATCGCTTATTTTTGCACAATGGATGAGCCAAGGTCAAAATACGAACAACGAGGAGTATCATCTTCAAAGGAAGATGTACATGCAGCC